>DATIPS010000029.1 GCA_035471805.1 Acidimicrobiia bacterium
ACGCTCGGCCAATCCCACCCAACAACTCTCAAGGTGGGGCGACCGCCGGCCGAAATCTAAAGGAACCGACGAAGGATTGTGATGCGTCGACTCGTACCCATCGTTGTGCTGGCCCTTCTGATGACCGGCTGCAAAGTCAAGGTCGATCAAGGATTCGAGCTCAACAGCGACGGATCAGGAACGGCCACCGTCGTCTTCGGATTCGACGATGAGCTGACGGAGATGATCGGTTCCTTCTCCCCCGACGACGACCCCTTCGCCCAAATGGCGTCGGATCTGCCGGCCGGTTGGACCTCATCCGATTGGTCGGAAGGTGAGTTCACCGGCCTCGAGACAAGCACGAGCTTTGCAGACCTGGCCGAACTGCGGTCGATCGCCGCACTGGTGTTCAGCGGCGAGGACGGCCTCTTCGACAGCTTTCTACTGGAGGAAACGGGCGAGGGCGGATTCCGCCTCGACGCGAGGATGAGCGGACAGTCGCTCGAGGAAGGCCTTCAGGGAATGGAGGGTTTCGACCTCGGGGGATCCATTGGCGAACTGTCCGAGACTTTCTTCGATGCAAACATAACGGTGAAGTTCCCCGGTGAGGTCGTGAGCCACAATGCCGACGTTCAAGAGTCCGACGGCACGCTCGTGTGGAAGGTTCGACTAGCCGACTCCGGGCGGGCGATCACCGCGGAGTCCGCTCCCGGCGGGGGTTTGCCTCTCGTTCCCATCGCAGCGGGCGGCGCGATCGTGCTGGGGATATTGGCCGTATTCGTCCTGAGAAAACAACGACCCGGTGGGTCCGTGATCGTCAACGACGACGAAAGGTCCGCGGAGCCGATCGGCGAACCGGCAGGCGGACCGATCGACGGCGATCCGTTCGCCTAGCCGGGTTCAAACGAAGCTGAAGGAGCCCACCCATTCACCGTCTTCATAGTCGATTTCAAGGTGATGAGGAATCAACCGTGAAGTGTCGACCACGGGCATGTCGACCACGCATGGCGAACCGTCGCCTTCCTGCGGTGCACAGAGTTCGAAGAGAACGGGACGCACGATGATCGACAGTTTCTCATTGACGACGAGAGCGTCGTCCTCGTCCGTCAGGTCACGGAAATTGACCCGTTTGCGCACGAGGCAGCCGAACAGAATCTCGAGTTCGACCAGCAGCGGCACCCTGCGCCTGATCAGCCGGCTGCCGGCCCTCCCGGACAGATTGACCTCGAGCAGGCGATCGCCGACTACCAGCTGCTGTCTCGAACCGCTGGATACAGAGACTTCACGCAAAACTCCTTGCATACGTTCAATCGTATCTGTCGGTCACCGCTACGGGAGGATCGATGCCAACCGGCAGGCGACTGCACCGCCTATGCTGTCCTGGGGGGCGACGGGGTTTCCTCTCGGTAGAGCGTCTCAGGGTCGAGAGTTGAACAATGCCAACATTTGACGGATCGCTACAGATAGCCGGAGATTCCTCCACGAAGATGCCGGCCGGAATCCGCGTGGACGGCGGCCGCCTGACCATCCTGGCAGGCCCGGCGGACGAGATCGGGAGCTGGAGCCTGACCGGACTGGACATTCACAGGAAGAGCGGAGCGTTCGTCCTCAACGTCGAGGGAGAGCAGCTGATCATCTCCGTCGACGACCCCGACGGCTTCGTGCGCCTTGTTCAAATCAACGACGACGTCCCGGCTGCCGCACCTGCACAGAAGGAGCGGCGTTCGCGCAGGCAGAAGACCGGAAGGCCGGCCAAGGAACCACGGGCAAAGAAGTCTCGGAAACCCAAGGCTCCCGGACCTCCGACGGCCGAGCCGGAGCCGGCTCCGCCCGCCGCGGAACCGAAGCCGGTGCCGTCCTATCTAATCGAGCCGGATCCGGCACCCACCCCTCCCCCGCCACCTGCTGTGGAGGAACGGCAGGCCCCAAAGACCAGAGCAGAGAAGCCGCCGAAGAAGAAGCCGCGTGCACCCAAGCAGACTTCTTTGTTTGCTGCTCTCCCACTCTCGTGGAAGATCGGAGCATTGCTGGTCGTTCTTGCCGTAGTCCTGGGGCTGTTCGCCCCCGGAATACTCACCGCGGTCCTGATGCTGACCGGGATGACGACCCTCTTGCTGGCCGTTGTGGTGGGAACCGACTCAATCGTCGCCGCTCGACTCCCCTCGGCATTGACTCCGACCACCGCACTGGCGGCCGGCGTGATCCTCCTGGTCCTGAGCGCATTGATGATGGTGATCACCTAGTCGCCCGTTGCTCGTCGCGGTCGGATCATCTCTTTGGTGTGGCATTCGCCGGGTCTTGCGGCCAGTCGTGCTTGGGATACCGCCCGGCCATCTCCTTCCTGACTTCCGACCACGACCCCGCCCAGAACCCGCCCAGGTCGGTAGTGATCTGCAGCGGCCTGCCTGCCGGGGAGAGCAACTCCAGAATGACGGGCCGGCGCCCGACCATCGGCGTGGCACTCGAACCGAACATCTCCTGAACCCTCACCGCCACTCGCGGAGCTCCGTCTGCGTAGTCGACACGAGCCTTGCGGCCGCTCGGTAGTGCGATCTCTTTCGGGGCCAGCTGATCGATCTCGCCGGCGAGCGGGTATCCCAACGTGCCTCGCAGTATCGAAGCCAGATCGAGACGGTAGAAGCGATCGAATCCGGTTGGGAGGCCTATGTACGGCAGCAGCCACTCCTCGAGGGTCTCGGCCAGCGCGGCCGTCGACCAGTCGGGCCAGTGATCCCCTTCAGATCCGCGGAGAAACGCCACCCGGTCTCTCAGCCCCTGTGCAGCATCCGTCCAGGGCAGATCCTCGAGGTTGCGATCTCTCAGGCGTGCCAGGACGGCTGCCGTCGCGTCCGGTCCCGGCATGGCCCGCTGTTCGGATTCCTCGAGCACCATCCCACCCAGCCGCACCGTTCGTCGCTGCATCAAACGATCCTCAGTCCACATGAACTCACGACGCTCCTCGACCTCATGCGAGTAGACGTCCACGAGATCGTCGCCGTCGACCGGAGCGGCCAGACGAATGCGGGCGTCCTTGCGCTTGCCGTCCAGATCGGCAGCCACGACGAAACGTTCGCTTGCCAGGGAGTCGGAAGGAGCGATCCACGCCGATGTCCCCGTGCGAAGTTGAAACCGGCCGGGCGAACCACGTTGAACGGCCAGTCGATCGGGAAAGGCCAGGGCGAGAACACGGCCGCAATGATCCGGATCGGCTTCGGACATGTGGATGCCCGCTCTCCGCGCCAGATCGTCTGCGTTGCGTCGCAGCCGTTCCAAGGCCCGTCGATCGAGGTTGGGATGAGACACCGTGGAGCCGACGGCCAGCTCGATACGAACCGCGATGTCGGCCGGTATCTCCTCGGGCGACCCGCGCAAGATGTCTCGATCGTCCACTGCAGCCGCCAGGTAACAGGCCAGGGACTGGTCCTCACCGGAGTCCACCACCATTCGGGCGAGGCGCGGGTGCAGCGGCAGGTTGGCCATCAGGCGGCCCGAGTTGGTCAATCTCCCGGCGGCGTCGACGGCACCGAGCAACTCGAGCAACCGCCTGCCTTCCGTGAACGCTCGTACCGGGGGCCGATCGAGGAACTCGAGTTCCGCCGGATCGGCAGTACCCCAGGCGGCGAGTTCGAGGGCGAGCCCGGCGAGATCTACCTGCGTGATCTCGGGCTCGATGTGGGCCTTACGCGGCCCGTGCTCGACTTTGGACCACAGGCGATAGGCGACACCGGGCTGCGTCCGGCCGGCCCGGCCGGCCCGCTGATCGGCGGATGCTTTGGAGATTGGAATCGTCTTCAACCGGGTCATACCGGTTCTCGAGTCGAACCGGGGCGCCCGCGCCGACCCACCGTCGATCACGATCGTCACCCCTTCGACGGTCAGGCTCGTCTCGGCGATGTCTGTCGACAGAACGACCTTCCTCCGCAGCGAGGGCATGAGCGCGGCGTCCTGCTCCTCGACCGAAAGCGAGCCGTGCAGCCGGTGGACCTCGACATCTGATCCGCCTTCAGCCAGAAGCCGCGCCACACGGTTTATCTCGCCCATTCCCGGCAGGAATACCAGGATGTCCCCCGCCTCGGAGCGCAGAGCCTGACCGACCACGGCGGCGACGTGCGGCTCGAGCCAGGTCCGACGCGGCCGCGGCTCCCAGCGGATGTCGACCGGATGGGAACGCGCCTCGCTGCGGATCACGGGGGCCGCTTCGTCCCGGCCGAGCAAGCCGGCGATTCGATCGGAGTCGATCGTGGCGGACATGACCAGCAAGCGAAGGTCGGGCCGGAACACTCGCCGGGCATCCAGGGTCAGAGCCAGGCCCAGGTCTGTTTGGAGGTTCCTCTCGTGGAACTCATCGAACACGACCATCCCCACACCGGAAAGCTCAGGATCGCGCTGCAGCCTTCTCGTCAGGACTCCCTCGGTTACGACCTCGATGAGCGTCCCCGGCCCGATCCGCCGGTCGGTCCGGGTCACATAACCGACCGTCTCACCGGCTTCCTCTCCGAGCAGAAAGGCCATCCGCCCGGCTGCGGCGCGGGTGGCCAGTCGTCGCGGTTCGAGAACGAGAATCTTCCGACCCGCCAGCCACTGTTCGTCGAGGAGGCGAAGCGGCACGACGGTCGTCTTGCCCGAACCCGGCGGGGCGACGAGCACCGCCTGCCCATGGGCGGCCAGAGCAGAGCGAAGGGGCGGCATCGACGCTTCGACGGGAAGGTTGGTATCGGGGAGCACGCCCGGAGGATAGGTCGTCGTGGCTCAGCGCAGTCCGACGAGCGCCACGAAGACCGGTTCCGTGGTTGGCGGAGGCGACGGCAGGTGGATGACGTCGAAAACCGTGCTCAAGACGGTGAGAGCCAGCAGGGCGAGTGCCACGATGGCCGCCACCACCTGCAGGCGGCGGGTCCGCCGCCTGCGCTCCGCTATGAAGTCGTCGTCGAATAACTCGTACTGATCCAGACCAGATCCCACCTTGTGTTTCCCCATTGTGGTCGATGTCGAAAACCAACCGTTAGGTGCGTTCGACGCTGAGGGCACTAAGGTGGCGTAGCCGGCCCGACGCGCCGGAGGCTCTCCGTGACGGATCGAGCCCCCCTCTAGGAGCCCAGACCCTTTGAACCGCGAACAAGAACACCTAACCACCACCACCACCTTCGCTCAGCTCGGCGTGCCCCGGGACCTGATCGAAGTACTCGACGACCAGGGCATCACTTCGCCTTTCCCCATTCAAGCCCTGTCGATTCCCGATGCGTTGGACGGCCGCGACATCTGCGGCCGGGCGAAAACGGGCTCCGGGAAGACCCTCGCCTTCGGGCTGCCCATCGTCGAACGCCTGCACAAAGCACCCCCTCGCCGACCGATCGCGCTTGTCTTGGTGCCGACGCGGGAGCTCTGTGTACAGGTGAGCGAAGCACTCGAGCCGCTGTGCCGCGCCCGCGGGTTCACACTCCTCTCCGTCTACGGCGGAGTCTCGATGAAACACCAGATCGACACTCTCGCCGAGGGCGTGGAGGTTGTCGTCGCCACTCCCGGCCGGCTCCTCGATCTCGCAGATCGCAGAGCGCTCTCGATCGAGCAGGTGGAGATGGTCGTGATCGACGAGGCCGACCAGATGGCCGACATGGGTTTCCTCCCCCAGGTTCGATACGCGATGCGACAGATCAAGGGCAAACACCAGACTTTCCTCTTCTCAGCAACCCTCGACGGCCCGGTGGGCAATCTGATTTCCAGCTACACCGATGACCCCGTATTCCACGAAGTGACCTCAGACTCGGTCACAGTCGAAACGTCGGAACACCGCTTCCTCGAGGTGCATCACATGGACAAGGCGAAGGTGGCGGCCAGGATCGCTCAGAACGCCGATCGCATGCTGGTGTTCGTGCGAACGAAGCGTGCCTGCGATCAGGTTGCGAGAGATCTGCGCGCCCTGGACACCCATGCCCGTCCCATTCATGGAGACCTACCGCAACCGAAGCGTGAACGGACGCTGGCCGAGTTCGCCAGCGGCAAGAGCCCGGTTCTCGTCGCCACGAACGTGGCCGCCCGCGGACTTCACATCGAGGGAGTCGACATCGTCCTCCACTACGACCCGCCGGAGGACTCACGCACGTACGTCCACCGGTCGGGGCGGACCGCCCGGGCGGGCGAGGAAGGTCTCGTGGTCACAATGGTCGAATGGGACCAGATCGCCATGGTGAAACGAATTCAAGAAGAAGCGGGCCTCGTCCAACCCATAGTCAAGATGTTCTCCAACGACGACCGCCTCGACGACCTGACGGCGTTGAAGCCGCCCCGCCGGGAAGAACCCCCGGCCCCCGTGACTCCCAGGCGGAGCGGGAGGCGCCGACGCAAACAGCGTCTGCTGTAGCGGTCCTTCCCGCACCGGTTCTAGCCCGGCGTGATCCTGGGGTCGGAGGGTGGCAGGCGGTCCCGGCCTTCCTGAATCGCAATTACCGTCAGTCCGGACACAGTCACACCGGCCCCGGCGAGGACCGCCAGCGACCTGAACGCATCGGCATCGGTGAACGCTCCCCCCAGCAGGGGGCCCAGCGAGCGGCCGAGAGCCATCAGACCCTGTGCGTCACCCGCCCTCTCATCGGCGGCGAGGGACCTGGCGGCCAGCATCTGGAGAACGCCGGGCAGGCCCATCCAGAAGGCGAAACCCCACCATGCCATTCCGACGAAGAACCACACGGCGTGACCACCGGCAATCGTCAAAGCCACCGCCGGCCCGGCGCTCGCCAACCACCACCCCGGACGGCGGTGCCTGGCCGCCAGACGGGCTCCGGCCAGACCGGAAGCCGCATTGAGCGAAAAAGCCCAGGATGTGGCCACTGCGCTCATTCCCAGGGTCGCCCTTGCCGCGACGGACGCATAGACGAACAGACTCGAACCGAAGAACGTCAAGAGAAACATCGAGGCCAGCAGCACCCGATTCGAACGCGATCGGCTCACAGCCTGCCTTCGCTTCACGTCGCCGCCGGTCTCGAGCCGGGCCAACGCCCCTGGAATCGATACCAGCGTCAGCATCCCATACACCGCCTGATCGCCCCAGGACGCAATCGATGAGACGAGCGGAGCACCGACCATCGCAACCACGGGTCCCAACGCCGAGACCGCCGTCAGAGCGCGCGGCCGTCGCATTGCATCGGCCCAGGCAATCCAGGTGATCACACCGGCAGCCGCTCCGGCGAGGAATCGCAGAGAGATCAACAGCCAGAACGCTCCGGCGAGAACACTCGCAAGGTTGAGGCCGAGGAACGCCCAGGTACTCCACCGGAGGACCTTCCCCGAAGGGGCGGCGAGCCTCGGCGCGAGAACGTTCACCAGGGCGAAAGCGCCGACCTGGACAACCGAGATTCCACCGGCGATCCCGTCGGAAACGTCGAACCGGTCGGCAATCTCCGGAATCAAGAACGGTGTCGAGCCGAACATGAGCGTCACGGCTGCCAACCCTGCAAGCACGGCCCGGGGCGCATCGGAGCGGATTGAGTAGAGGGAGCGGATCGGGCCGAACATCGCCGCCGATTCTCGCAGGTCGGCCGGGTTCGTTCGGAACTCGGCAGCCAGCGAAACGCAGGTACCCTCCGGCCCATGCGCGGTCTGCTTTTCCGGAGAACAAGGACGATCGAATACCGGGACGACATCCCGGACCCAAGCATCGAACTCCCAACCGACGCGGTCATAGCCGTTACAAGGGCCGGGTTGTGCGGATCGGACCTCCACGCCTACGAGGGCCGGGAGGCGGCGCGCCCCGGCGTCGTACCGGGCCACGAGGCGGTCGGTGAGATCGTCTCGGTCGGGGACCTGGTAGCGCGATTCGCGCCGGGTGACCGGGTCCTGGTCCCTTTCACGACCAGTTGCGGCGAATGCTCGCCGTGCAAGGGCGGCCTTGCCGCCCGCTGTGAGAAAGGACAGTTGTTCGGCTGGGGCGATCCGGTCGAGGCGGCTGCTCCTGCCCTCCAGGGCGGGCAGGCGTCGATGCTGCGCGTTCCGCTGGCCGACGGCACCCTCGTGCGGATCCCCGGAGGGACGACCGACCCCCAGGCGACGCTTCTCACGGACAACCTGCCGACCGGTTGGTTCGCCGCCGAGCGGTCCGACCCAACGGCGGGCGAAGCCGCGCTGGTCGTGGGGCTGGGCTCGGTGGGGCTCTCCGCCGTCGTCTCACTCCGGGCGATGGGAGTCGACCCGGTCTTGGCGGTCGACCCCGTCGAGGACAGGCTCAACCGAGCAGCCGCTCTGGGTGCGACCCCGGTGAGCCCGGACGACCCTGACTTGCCGGCCAGCCTGAACTCGGTTGTCGAGGCAGCCGGCACATCGTCTGCTCAGGCGTTCGCCTTCAGGTCGGTGCGGCCGGGGGGAACCCTGTCGGTGATCGCCGTGCAGACGGACGACCACTTCCCGTTCACCCCGATCGAGGCATACGACCGAAACGTGACGGTCCGTTTCGGAAGAGCCCCGGCGCGGTCCGTCCTCACCCGCCTCCTACCCCTAATCCAAGAGGGGAAACTCAGAATCCCGGATGAATCCATCGTGACCCACCCCACTGTGCCGTTGGCCGAGGGTCCGGAGTTCTACAGACGTTTCGCCGCCAGAGAGCCGGGTCTCGTGAAAGCCCTCTTCATACCCTGAAACCCCGTTTTCGCGCGACATTCTGCCTCTCTGGGTTCCGAATGTCGCGCGAAAAGGGTGTTTGGAGGGGAGAGTCAGCGGCGCTTGGCGGCGAGTTTGCGGTCGCTCTCGGTGAGGTGGCGTTTTCGCACCCGGATCTCTTTGGGTGTGACCTCGACGAGTTCATCCTCGGATATCCACTCGATGGCCGTCTCGAGGGTGTGCCGTCTCGGCGGCTTCAGCTTGATCGCATCGTCGGCGCCCGAGGCGCGCACATTGGTCAGCTGCTTGGCCTTCGCCGGGTTGGCGGGCATTTCTGCCGGTCTCGAGTTCTCGCCGATGATCATGCCCTCGTAGACGTCCTCGCCGGGACCTATGAAGAGGTCCCCACGTTTCTGGAGGTTGTCGAGAGCGAATCCCGTCGATGTGCCGCGCCTGTCCGAAACAATCGCGCCGCCCGACCGCTGAGGCAGTTCCCCGGCCCACGGCATCCACCCGTCGTGGTGCTGGTGCACCAGAGCGGTTCCGCGGGTCGCCGTCATGAGCAAAGACCGAAAGCCGAGGAGACCGCGCGACGGCGCGGTCAACGTGATAATGGTCCTTCCACGATCCCCGGGGCGCATGTCCGTCACCGTCCCCTTCCGGGGTGCGGCCGCCTGGGTAACAGTACCGACGTGCTCATCGGGCACATCGATGACCGCTCGCTCCAGAGGTTCATGGGGCTTGCCGTCGATCTCCCGCAATATCACCTCCGGACGGCTCACCTGCAGCTCGAAGCCCTCCCGTCGCATCGACTCGATCAGAACGGCGAGTTGCAGTTCCCCGCGGCCGGCGACTTCGATGATCTCCGGTGAAGCAGTGGGCCCGATACGAATCGAGACGTTGCCGAGCACCTCCTTCTCCAATCGCTCCCTGATCTGGCGCGAGGTGAGGAGGGTGCCGTCCTTGCCCGCAATCGGCGAAGTATTGACTCCAAAGGTCATCCGCAGGACGGGCTCGTCTACGACCAGCCGGGGCAGAGGCTGCGGATTGTCTGCATCCGCCAGTGTGTCTCCGATCTCCACCTCCGGGAACCCGGCGACCACGAAGAGGTCGCCGGCGGTACGTTCCGAGACTTCAACCCGGTTCAGGCCGACGAAACCCATGAGGTGGGAGAGCTTGCGTTTGAGTGGGGGTTCCTCTTCGCTGGAATGACACAGAACCACCTGGTCTCCGGCCCTCAAGGTCCCCTGCATGACGCGGCCGATGGCCAAACGGCCCAGGTAATCGGACGCATCGAGGCTGGTGACGAGCGCCTGCAACGGCGCATCCGGGTCACCGGCCGCCCCGGGAATCGAATCCACTATGGCGTCGAGAAGCGGCGACAGGTCGTCGTTCTCACTTGGCATGCCCACGCCCACAGTTGCTCTGCCGAACCGGGCTATGGACGAGATGATCGGGAACTCGATGTGGTGATCGTCCGCATCGAGGTCGAAGAAGAGTTGGTAGACCTCATCCGCAACCTCACCGATCCGCGCGTCTGCGCGGTCGACCTTGTTGATCACGACGACTGCAGGCAGATGGGCGGCGAGGGCTTTCGACAGCACGTACCTGGTCTGCGGCATCGGCCCCTCGGCAGCATCGACGAGCAGCAAGACCCCATCGACGAGAGCCAGGGCACGCTCGACCTCGCCACCGAAGTCGGCGTGACCGGGAGTGTCGACGAGGTTGATGCGAACCCCCTTCCACTCGATGGAAGCGGCCTTGGCGAGGATCGTTATCCCCCGTTCGCGCTCCTGATCGTCGGAGTCCATGACTCGATCGACCAAAGCCTCGTGGTCGGCAAACACCCCGGCGGCGCGCAACATGGCATCCACCAGAGTGGTCTTGCCATGGTCGACGTGCGCGATCAACGCGACGTTGCGAAAGGGAGCGACGGACATGAGAGCAACATGGTAGGGATCAAGTCGGACTACCGCCATCCCGGGCGCCGTATGCTCAGCGGATGGACACCCAACCAGCAGCCACCGTAATCGCCGACCTCGCCGCCGAACTGGAGATACCGCAGGACGGAACCCTCAGCCGGGTTCTGTACAAAGACGACAACATCCGCCTCGTGCTGTTCGGTTTCGACACCGACCAGGAACTCACCGAGCACACGGCTTCGATGCCGGCAATCCTGCAGGTGATCAGAGGACGGGCCCGGGTGGGCCTCGACGATCAGGTGACCACCATCGTGCCGGGAGGGTGGGTCCACATGGAGGCTCATCTCCCGCACTCCGTCCTGGCACTCGAACCGACGGTGCTCCTCCTGACCCTTGTTCGCAACTGAGGGCACCGGCCGTCGATCGGCGAAGGGACCGGCTCCCGTTGGACGCGAGAGGACGGACAGAACCCCGACCCTGCCGACGGATCGGTCAGGCGGTATGGTCTCCTCATGCGTATTGCAGCAGCACAGACCGCGCCGGTTTGGGGTGACCCCGAAGCCACCGCCGAACGAGTAATCCAATGGATTCACCGGGCGGCCGAGGACGGTGTCGACCTCGTCGCCTTCGGGGAGACCTTCCTCTCCGGATATCCCTTCTGGGTTGCCCGCACCGACGGTGCTCGCTGGGATGACGACGACCAGAAGTCCGCGTACGCCTTCTACCTCAAAGCCGCGGTCGGAATCGACGGACCCGAACTCCAGGCCGTCTCGAGCGCAGTCGCCGAGACCGGTGTCTTCACCTATCTGGGAGTCACCGAACGCTCGTCCAGTCGGGGAACGATCTACGCGACACTCGTCGGCATCGATCCGTCGAACGGGATCGTATCGGCCCACCGCAAACTGACGCCGACCTACGAGGAACGCCTCGTGTGGGGAACGGGCGACGGCCACGGGCTGCAGGTCCATGATCTCGGTCGCGCCAGGGTCGGCGGCCTCAACTGCTGGGAGAACTGGGTCCCAACGGCGCGCCACGCCCTCTATGCGCAGGGGATGGACCTTCACATCGCCGCCTGGCCCGGCTCGGTCGAGCTGACCGAGGACATCACCCGCTTCATAGCGAAGGAAGGAAGGTGCTTCGTGCTGTCGGCGGGGGCGCTGCTGCGTCCCCAGGACATACCTTCCGACTTTCCACTCCGGGAAGCTGCCCTGGCCGGGGACGGGTCGTATTTCTACAACGGTGGTTCGGCCGTTGCCGGACCGGACGGGAACTGGATCCAGGAACCGGTTGCTGGTGAGGAGAGACTCGTGGTTGCCAACATCGATGTCGCCGCCGTCCGCGGTGAACGACAGAACTTCGACGCGGCCGGCCACTACTTTCGCGGGGATGTTTTCGAGGTCACGATCGATCGCCGTCGCCTCGATCCGGCGACCTTCGCCGACTGAGGGTGAACGTGTGGCTGACTGGAACGTAGCCGGCAAGCACATCCTGATCACGGGGGCCAGCGCCGGAATCGGCAAAGCCACGGCACTGGACCTTGCCCGCCGCGGCGCCATCCTCACCCTGGCGGGTCGATCGGAGTCGAGAACGCGGAAAGTCATCGACGAGATATCCGGAAACGGCGGCTCAGCCGGTTTCCTGCTCGTGGACCTTGCCACCCCCTCGTCCGTGAAGAGGGCGTCCCTGGAGTTCCTCGACCGCGCAGAACCCCTCCACGTGCTCATCAACAACGCCGGAGTCGGTGGGACCAGGGGCATCACAGCCGAAGGATTCGAACTTGCTTTCGCGACCAATCACCTAGGTCACCACCTCCTCACCAGATGGCTGGTGCCCCGTCTCATCGAGTGTTCTCCCGCCAGGTTGATCGTTGTTGCATCCTCGGTGCATCACAACGTCAAGCAGGTGAACTGGAAGAGGATCCGGAAACGGACATCTTCGTTGTTCGGTGTGCCCGAGTACCGGACTTCGAAGCTGGCCAACATCCTGGACGCCCGCCGGTGGGCTCAGCAACTCGAAGGAACCGGCGTCGACGTCCACATCGTCCACCCGGGCCTGGTTGCATCCGAGATCTGGCGGGACCTTCCCCTTCCAATGCGGAAGATGTTCGCCGGGAAGGGTCAGACCACCGAGGATGGGGCGCGTACCCCGATCTGGGCGGCCACGAGCCCCGACCTCGAGGGAGCCAGCGGCGGCTACTACGGCAATCTGACCGAAAAGCGAATCAGCGACCTGGCGGCCGACGCCGACCTGACCGACCTGCTGTGGGAAAGCACCGAGCAGTGGCTGGCCGATTGGCTGCCGCCGGGTTAAATCCGCGGCGCGCCGACTGCTCCTCCGGTAGGTTTCGGTGCTGCCCGCCCACCAACCGGTCCGGCGACCCGGGACCCCTTCCCTCGGAGGGCCTCTCGCGTGACAAAGGGTCGATGGAGACACGAAGTGACCGCACCCAACTACCGACGGACCCTGGTCCGCTACCTCCGGCCCCAAGCAGGGCGGGTCGGCCTGCTCAGCGCGGCATTGTTGAGCTCCATCGGCCTTCAAATCGCCGTACCGCTGATTCTCCGGCGTTTCATCGACTCAGCGCTATCGGGCGCTGCAATCGCCGGTCTCATGGGCGCCGGACTCGCTTATCTGGTGGCCGGAGTTGTCAACCAGTTTCTGTCTGCCGGAGCCACTTACCTCGGCGCCGACATCGGATGGACCGCCACGAACGCTCTTCGAGAAGACCTGACCGAGCACCTGCTCGGACTCGACATGGGTTATCACAACGACACCACACCCGGTGAGATGATCGAACGGATCGACGGCGACGTCACGGCCGTCTCGAACTTCCTCTCCAGATTCGTGGTCCGCCTCCTGGGCAGCGGTCTGTTGTTGATCGGTGTGCTGGTCGTGTCCTGGGTGACCGACTGGCGGATCGGCCTCTCCATCTCCGCATATGTTGCGGCCGTTCTCACCCTGATTCTGCGGATACGTCACCTGGCGGTGGAGGCATCAGAAGAGGAGCGTGCAGTCTCCGCGCGGTTGTACGGTTTCATCGAAGAGCGGCTCGCCGGAATCGACGACATCCGCGCCAACGGCGCCGGTCGGTTCATGATGCTTCGGTTCGTGGGCGTGATGCGCGACTTCTACTACAGAACGAACGCGGCCTGGAGGAAACGAACGGTCTTCTGGGTGGCCTCGAACATCGCCTTCTGGTCGGGAGACGCGGTAGCGCTGGCCGTCGGCGTGTGGCTGGTCGTCCGCGGAGAGATCACTATCGGTACGGCCTATCTGATAGTCCAGTACGTTCAGCTCGTCCGAACGCCGATAGAACAAGTAGCCCAGGAGTTTCAAGATCTCCAGAAGGCGGCAGGTGGCATCATTCGAATCGATGCGCTGCACGATCTAACCACCAATCTGGACGAGTCGGGGACGGCCGTGCTGCCGGAGGGTCCCCTATCGATCTCCTTCCGCGACGTCACCTTCGCCTACGAGCGCCGGCCCGTCCTGCGGGGCGTGTCTTTCGAACTCGAGGAAGGAAAGGTCCTCGGCCTCCTCGGACGGACGGGCGGGGGGAAGACCACGATCACAAGGCTCATCTCACGCCTCTACGACCCGACCGAGGGAACCGTTGCGCTGTCCGGAGTCGAGCTTGGCTCTGTCTCCCCTGCGTCACTCAGGAGCAGGGTCGGTGTCGTCACCCAGGATGTTCAACTCTTCCGGGCGTCGGTCAGAGAAAACCTGACATTCTTCGACCATGCCCGGCCGGACCAAGAAATTCTCTCGACCCTCCGGTCGGCCGGGCTCGGCGAATGGATTGAGACCCTGGGGCTCGACACCGTGCTGGGAGCCGGAGGAGCGGGCCTCTCGGCCGGCGAGTCACAGCTGCTGGCCTTCGCCCGCGTTTTCCTCCAGAACCCCGGCCTCGTCATACTCGACGAACCATCGTCGCGTCTCGACCCCGCCACCGAGTCGATGCTCTCGCTGGCGACCGAACGGCTCTTCCGGGGCAGAACCGTGGTGATCGTCGCCCACCGCCTCGACACTGTCCAACGGGCGGACGAAATCATGGTGGTCGACGACGGCGTCATCGTCGAGCACGACCTGCGCGTGACCCTGGCAGCCGATCCGGCCAGCCGGTACGCAGAGCTGCTGGCCGCCGGCGAGCGAAGCGACATGCTCGGCCGGGGAGCCAGCTGGAGGAGCCGGTCGCAACCGGAGGGTGCCCGATGAGCACTCTTCGTCTCGCCTGGGAGATGATCCGCTACAGGCCCTTCCTGTTCATGCTCAGCGCCTCTCTCTGGACGATCGTCCACTCGCTGCCGATCGTTTTCGGTTTGCTGATCGGCCAGGTCTTCGACCGGCTGGCGGGGCTCGGTCCGGCGGGTTCGAGTCCGTGGACTCCCGTGATCGTCTTCAGCGCGCTGGCGCTCGGTCGCAACGGTGTGCTCTGGTTCGGAGACATCGCCTGGATTTCCTACTGGAACGACCAGGCCCTGCAGTTGCGGCGAAACCTGCTGCGCTGGCTGCTGGAGGCACCCGGATCGCGGACAATCGAAGTCGACCCCTCGCAAGCCGTTTCGACGTTCCGTGACGATGTCGAGGATCTCTTGGAATACGTGGAGAACTTCGTCGACATGGGCGGCCTGCTCGTCTTCGGCGTCGGCTCTGTGTTCGTCATGGCCCAAATCGACGCCGGGTTGACCGGGATCATCCTGATCCCGCTGCTGCTGACCGCCGCCTTGACCCAGTCGCTCAGTCCGCAGATAAGGAGCCGGCGCCGGGCTATGCGCACCGCGACGGAGAACGTGACGGGGTTCGTCGGCGAGACGTTCGGTGCCGTGCAGGCGGTCAAACTGGCACACGCCGAAGAAGCACTGCTCGGCGAGTTCCGGAAGCTCAACGAGACCCGGCGAACGGCCGCCTTGCGAGACACGTTCCTGACGGAACTGCTCCGATCGATCAACTTCAACATGGCTACCGTCGGAACTGCGCTCGTGCTGATCGTCGCCGCCGGCGCGATAAGGGATGGAAGCTTCACGGTCGGCGACCTGGCGGTGTTCTTGACCTACCTCCCCCGGCTCACCGGTTACACGGCTTTCGCCGGCGACATCATTGCGCAGTACCGCAGAACCGGAGTCGCCTTCGAGCGGATAAGACGCCTGGCGGTCGATGCCCCCGATCATGCTCTGATGGACAGGACCCGGGTCCCGCTCTCGGGCGACCTTCCTGATCTGCCGCCGGTCCCGCCGGGGCCCTCCGACCGGCTCCAGCGTCTGTCGGTTCGGGACCTGACCTTCCGATATCCGGACTCTGAGGACGGCATCACCCAAGTCTCGTTCGATCTCGAGCGCAACAGCTTCACTGTGATCACCGGCAAGATCGGCTCCGGAAAGACGAGCTTGCTGAGGGCACTGCTTGGACTGGTCCCATTCGAAGGTTCGATTTCGTGGAACGGTGAGCAGATCTCCGACCCGGCCTCCTTCTTGATACCGCCTCGATCGGCCTACACGCCGCAGGTTCCGAGATTGTTCTCCGACACACTGGCGAACAACATCGCGCTGGGGCAGCACATAACTCGCGAGCGTCTCAGGGAGGCGGTGGCGCTGGCTGTGCTGGATGCCGACCTCGAACGACTGGAAGACGGGTTGAAGACGGTGGTCGGCGCCCGGGGCGTGAAACTGTCCGGAGGCCAACTCCAGCGATCGGCCGCAGCACGGATGTTCGCCACCGAAGCCGAACTCCTGGTTTTCGACGACTTGTCATCAGCTCTCGACCTCCACACGGAGGCCGAGCTGTGGACACGGCTCTTCGAGGAACGAGAGGTGACCTGCCTGGTGGTATCACACCGCCGGGTGGCTCTCAGTCGGGCCGACCAGATCCTGCTGATGGACGGCGGAATGATTGTGGACCGCGGGCCGCTGGACGAGCTGCTCGAACGGTCTCAGATCATGCGCGATCTGTGGGTGGAAGCCGACGAAGAGGAGTAGCCGGGCGATCCAGAGGTTTTCTCGGCAATACTGTCAATCCCCACGCGCAACAGTATTGCCGAGAAAATGAGCTCTCACAGTGTGAGGCGCATCACCCACTCACCGTCGTGCTCTTCGTCCGTGTCGACGAACCCGAGCCGGGCGTAGAAATCCCTGGGGCCGCCTTCGGCACGCACATAGCTCAGGACCAGCTCCTCCGCGTTCGGCTGCCGTCGCACGAAGTCGATGACCTGCTCCATCGCCCGATGGCCGAAACCGAGACCCTGGTATCGATGGTCGATCATGTACCGCCACAAGTAATACTCCGGCTTCTCGGGCTGAAGTGAAAGCATCACGAAACCGACCGGAGTGTCATCGGCATAGATGCCCCGGAACCAGGCGTCTTTGGCAAAGTGGGCCTCCGCGATCGACACCGAGTTCGGAGCGACAAAAGACTCCTGCTCGGAAGACACCGAGAGTTTCAGGATCGGACGGAGAGTCTCTTCGGTGATCTCCCGCAGACTCACAACACTGCCCTTAGTTGGGTCGGTCACCGGCACTCCTGGTCTTCTCGGCAATACTGATGATCCCCACGCGCAACAGTATTGCTGAGAAAATCGTCTTCCGATCGGATCGACGCCGCCCTGTGGAAACCACCCCAGTTCGCGCGCTAGAGTCTCTCGCGGCAGTTGCACGAAACTGCGACTCCAGTGTCTCTTTTCCGTTCTTGGCGATCGGGTTTGGGGCCTGAAGCCAGACCTGTGCCGCATGTCACGACCGGTCTTGCCGGATGGCGTGCAGTGTGGGGACGAGAAGCGAGAAAGGAGCACCCGATGCCGGTTTCCGGCGACCGGGTCACGGTTCACTACACCGGAACACTCGACGATGGGTCGGAGTTCGACTCGTCGCGAGACCGGGATCCCCTCGAGTTCGAGGTGGGTGCCGGTCAGGTGATTCCGGGTTTTGACCAGGCCGTTGAAGCTCTTTCCGTTGGCGAGTCGTCCACATTCCGCCTCGAACCGGGCGAAGCGTATGGAGATATGCGAGATGATCTCGTATTCGACGTACCGCTCGCCAACGCCCCCGACGGCCTCACCGTCGGCGACTCGGTGCAGCTGGCCACCGGGCAGCCGGCAACGGTGATCGCCGTCTCGGCCGAAACGGTGAAAGTCGATGCCAATCATCCGCTTGCCGGTCAGGCGCTCACCTTCGCGGTCGAGCTAGTGTCGGTTGTCTCAGAAGGAAATCGGTAATGAACATCTACGTAGGCAATTTGCCCTATTCATACACGTCGTCGGATCTCGAGAATCTCTTCACCCCCTACGGAGAGGTCACCTCGGCACAGGTCATCATGGATCGCGCCACCGGCCGGTCCCGCGGCTTCGGCTTCATCGAGATGGCCGACGACGCAGCGGGTCGTGAGGCTATCGAGAAGCTCGACGGCTACGACCTCGACGGCCGCCGGCTCACAGTCAACGAGGCTCGGCCCCGGCAAGAGCGTCGTGGCGGCGGAGGCGGTGGAGGCCGCTACTAGGAATACCGACTAGTCACCATACCGCTGCGCGGCCACCCTTCGGGGTGGCCGCAGCGCGTCCGGCCTTCAGTCCGTCGCCCGGGCGATATCCCTGAAGCCCAGACCGACCAGATAGAAAGCAGCGGAGAACAGGCTGATTGCCATCGCGGCCGCGATTATTGCCTCCCACGGGATCCCGGCCCGATTGGCCGGGGGCAGCGAGAGAGCGAAGAAGATGATCGTTCCCCAGTTGAGCCGCGTATCGCTGAAGCCGAGAAACGACACGAATCCATCGGCGACGATCGCCCCGCTGGCCCCGATCAGCATGTAGAGGGCGGCCACCGGCACGAGATGCGGGAGCAGGTGCTTCAGGATGATCTGCTTCGCCCCCGCGCCGGCCACGCGGGTGGCATCGATGAACGGCCTGCTCAAGATGGTGAGGGCCTGGCTGCGCAGCACAATCGCCGCGCCGGAAGCCCCCGACACCACGCCGTAGACCACGCCGAAAGCCAAAGGATTCAGTGAGTCCCTCAATGGGCCCGCACCCAGGATCACCATCAGAAGGGGCGCCGGGAGGAGTTGCAGCGTGTCGGATACCTCGGTCATCAGCATGTCGGTTGCCCCCCGCCGGTAGGCGGAGATCGTCGCGACGGCCAGACCGACGATGGCAGTGGTGACCGCCGCCGCCAGGCCCACGACGAAACTGGGCGTGCTGGCTGCCAGCACCATCGACAGCACATCCCGGCCGAGGTTGTCGACACCCAAAGGATGCCTGATCGTGAACGGCTCGGGGAGCGTCACCTCCGAAACCGTGTCCCCCACCACTACGAATGGGTTGACCATGCGGGCCCGCATCAGCTGAATCTGCGTGGCGTCGTCCGTCAGTTCCTCCACGACCGTCTTCTCGATGATGATGTCGTCGTGGCCGAATATCGGGTCGTATGTGGCTCTGTTCCAGACCGTGGCCATGAGGATGGGATGGGCGATTGCTGCCACCGCGTAGAGGATGATGAGGAACACCCCGAACATCGCGAGCTTGTTCGACCGGAATCTCCCGAGAGCCAGCCGCCACCAGGATCGCCGCCTCATATCGCCATCTCCGTTGGTCGATCAGTCTGGCCGTAGCGAGTGCGCGGATCGAGCATGGCGTGCAGCACGTCGAGGACGATGCGCGCCCCGACCGAGATCAACCCTATGAATAGGAGCCCGCCCACGACGAGCGGGTAATCCCTGGCCTGAAGTGATGCAAACAGCACCGAACTCAGTCCCGGGAAGTTGATCGAGGCACCGTAATGAGTAGGCACCGAAAAGGCATACTCGACGATCACCAGACCCGACAGGACGAAGGGCAGCGACACGACGAACCGGCTCAACGCCGGCAGGAGGGCAACGCGTGCGGCATGCCGATCGCGCACTTGCTTCTCCGACATCCCGATGGCGCGGGCCGTGTGGATGTATTCCTCCTGAGAGACTCCATCCATCGCTGCTTCGACAACCAGGATGATCTCACCGACCGTCAGGATCGCGACTGCCATGAGCGGCAGGGACAACAAGAAGAGGATGTCCAGAGCTTTGGCCCGTTCACCGAGATACTGCCAGAAAGCGAAGTTGAGGCCGACCCACGAAATGAACAGAAACCAACCGGGAATCCTCTTTCGGAACAAACGGCGAAACGGTTTCTGAATGGTCAGAATCACAATCCCCGTGACGATGAAGGCGATCGACATCTGCCAGAGCAGGGGCTCACCGCTGGTCGGCAGGATCATGAATGCCCTGCCCACCCGGAACCCTCCCTGGTCGACGTTTTCGAGGGTGGTCATCGCGCTCCGCCCATCGAGGCCGGCGAGTCTGATCCACGCAATAGCGAGCAAGAATGCAAGGAACGGCGGAAAGAGGGTGTGGGTCGTGACTGCGCCGAGGCGAATGATCCCCTTGAGGCGTCGGCTCTTCGACCAGCCGACGACCTTGCCCAGCCAGTGCCCGGAGAGAAACGCCAGCGTGACCGAGAGCGTAAAGATGAGGAGGCTCCACGGGAGCAGCGTGGCCATGAGGTCGAGGATCGGTCGACCGTCTGTGGTCTCTCCGAATCTCCCCTGAACGAAGCTTCCCATGAATCGCCACCACTGCTCGAATACCGAACGGTCGAGACCCAGCTCGGCCTGCATGGCCGCCCGGCGCTCACCGAGGCCCGGCATGAAGTTGTTGGTGAAGTCACCGGGCATCATCACTTTGGCGACGAAAAACACAAGGCTCGCGAAGAAGAACAACGTGATGATCGAGGAGATGATTCGCCGGACCAGGAAGCGCCCCATAGTCACGTGAGGCTAGCGCTCCGAACCCGCCGGCCTGCTGCCCCTGCTATCTCAACGTCGACGGTGCACGAAGGCGTATTGTCCGGATATGGAGAGAATCAAACTGATCCTCCGGCTTCTATCTGCCGTCCTCATGGCAGTTGTCGTCCGGACCATCCGCCGGATGATCCGTGGACCATTCGTTGAGACCTGGTCATGGTCCGTCGAACTGACCGTTGTCGCAGCACGCGCCTTCGTCCGGGCCAGTGCCCGCAACGGCGATCGGGCCGACCGACGCGCCCTCGAGGCCGCCTTCAATCCACGGCTCCCGAGGGCTCTCCGCGATGTGATCTCGGTTCGAGACGGCACCGTCGGAGGAATCGATGGCGAGTGGCACGAACGTCGGGGCAATCTGCATGATCGGGCAACGATGCTCTATCTGCACGGCGGCGCCTACATCTCGGGCAATCCAGCCACCCATCGACGATTCGCCGCTCAACTCACCTGGGCAACCCACACGCGGACGTTCGTCGCCGCCTACCGGATTGCCCCTGCCGACCCCTTCCCGGCCGCAGTCGATGATGCGTTGGCCGCCTACGAGGGACTGCTCGACGAGGGCGCCGATCCAGAGGAGATAATCGTGGCCGGCGACTCGGCCGGAGGGGGTTTGACTGCTGCGCTGCTACTCCGTCTGCGCGACGAGGGCAAGCAGCTGCCGGCCGGTTCGATCCTCTTCTCCCCGTACACCGACCTGGAGCACCGGGGTGGGAGCATCCGGCGCAACTCGCAAACCGACTACCTGCCCCTCGGCGAAGCAGGCGCCAATACTTACTATCTCGGATCAGCCGACCCTCACCATCCGTACGCCTCTCCTATCTACGGCGACTTCGCCGGAATCCCCCCGATGCTCATCTTCGCCGGTGGGCGAGAGATGATCCTGGATGACTCCATTCGGCTGACCGAAGCCGCCCGCCGGACGGGGGCACAGGTCGACCTGGTCGTAGAGGAAGACATGTTCCATGTGTGGCCCGCGCTGCTCCCAAATCATCCGGCGACCAAGCGCACGCTGGCGAGGTCGGCCGAGTTCATCATGGAGCTGAGGGACGAACCGTCCGAGCCGCCAAAGGCGGCCAGAACCCCGAGACCGAGGAGCGTGCCGCCGCCGACGTAACGCTGAAGCCGTCCGACCCATGCCCTGCGCCGCATGGCGGTGCCGAGCGTTCCTGCCAGCACTGCGTAGACCGCATCGCTGATCAGGCCCATCAGCACAAAGAGGAACCCGAGAGCCAACACTTGCGCCGTGATCGAACCGGTGTCCGGTGAAACGAACTGGGGCAGGAAAGCGAAGAAGAACAAGGCAATCTTCGGGTTGAGTACGTTCACCATGACCCCTTGGGTGAACACCCTGCGCAGGACGGTTGGTTCCGCTTCCGCGCCCGTCACCGCACCACCCCCCGCCAGTCGGCGGATCCCGAGGTAGATCAGATAGGCGGCGCCGACGTATTTCACCACTCGAAACGCCGTCGCCGACGACATGAGCAGAGCAGAGACTCCAAGCGCGGCCGCAACGACATGGAACAGAGATCCGAGCGCGACACCGGCCACGGATACCAGTCCCGCCGTTCGACCTTGGTCGAGGCTCCTGGCGACTATGTAGAGGACCGCCGGCCCGGGTGCCACGAGCAGCGCGATCGAGGCGACTACGAACAGGCCGAGGTTCACGGCGTCAAACATTCCGGGGACGATACCCGGAGTCCAATCCGGAGGCGGGCGCCCTACGGCGGTTGCCTACACTGCCGGCGATGCTCATCGCCGACTCCGCCGCCGTCATCGCGACCGTTCTGGCGGTGATAACGCTCATTCCGCAGATCACGAAGCTGCGGCGCACGCGCAACGCGGAAGGGGTATCGGCGACGTGGGCGGCCTTCGGAACCGTCTCCAACGGGGCGTGGGCCACCTACCTCGCTTCCCAGTCCCTCTGGCTGGCGCTGCCCTCCACCTCCGTCATGGCGATCTTCTACCTCGTCACCCTCCTACTCATCGGCCGGACCGGCAGATCCATACTGCGCGCCATCTCGCTCGGCAGCTTGTGGGCACTGGCATTGGCGGCCGCCGGACTGGTCGGCGGATGGCAGGGCCTTGGACTAGTCCTCGGAGTCTCGTTCGGCGTCCAGGCGACACCGTCTATTTGGACCGCGTTCAACACCCGGGCTCCCCGGGGGATCAGCTCAGGCACCTGGCAGCTCATCCTCATCGAGGGCGTCCTGTGGGGTGTATACGGAGTCGGCTATTCCGACCGTGCGGTCGTCCTTTACGGGATTCTGTCCACCATCGCCTCGGCGTTGATGCTCGGCCGTTACTACGGGACCCGGCATCGCTGGCTCGACCCCACCAGGCCGCCGTCGGTACCCTCTTCGACATGAAGGTTGCTCGCCGCTCAGATGTTGCCCCTTTCTACGTGATGGAGGTCATGAAGGCTGCCGCCCGCCGTGAACTCGCCGGAGGCGAGGTCCTTCACCTCGAAGTCGGCCAGCCGTCCACCCCGGCACCGGAGGGCGCTCTCTCAGCCGCCGAGGCGGCACTGCGCTCGACGCGACTGGGGTATTCCGACGCCCACGGTGTACCCGAGCT
Organism: Acidimicrobiia bacterium; assembly: GCA_035471805.1. Lineage (NCBI taxonomy): Bacteria > Bacillati > Actinomycetota > Acidimicrobiia > Acidimicrobiia bacterium. Next base: position 22,874 of record DATIPS010000029.1, read on the forward strand.
CCGTGCGCGAATAGCCGACCACTACCTCGAGCGGTACGGCATCGGTATCGACATCGAACGCATCGCAGTGACCGTAGGTGCATCCGGCGGCTTCGTACTGGCCCTGCTGGCAGCTTTCGACGAGGGGGACCGGGTTGCGATGACGTCGCCCGGCTATTCGGCCTATCGGAACATCATGCACGCTCTCGGGGTCGAGGTGGTCGAGCTTCCGGTCGGGCCCGACACCCGCTTCAACCCGACGCCGGATCGTCTCGAGGGCCTCCTCCCACTCGACGGAATCGTGACGGCCTCACCATCGAACCCGACCGGGACGATCCTCACCGGTGACGAACTATCGGGTCTCTCCAGGTTCTGCGAAGAGCACGGCATCCGCATGATCGCCGACGAGATCTACCACGGAATCACCTACGGGGAGGAACCCGCCGAGACGGCCGTCGCCCACGCAGATTCCGCAGTCGTCGTGCAGAGCTTCTCGAAGTACTTCTCGATGACGGGCTGGCGGCTGGGCTGGCTCGTGCTTCCCCCAGAGCTGATCCGTCCGGTGGAGCGCCTCGCCCAGAACCTCTTCATCTCGCCTCCGACGCTGTCGCAGCTGGCCGGAATAGCAGCCTTCGACTGCTCCGAGGAGCTCGACGCCAACGTGGCCCGGTACGCGGAGAACCGGCGAATCCTCATAGACGGACTGGCCAAGGCAGGTATCGACCGTATCGCCCCGGCCGATGGCGCCTTCTATGTGTACGCCGATGTATCCCACCTCACCGACGATTCGCAAGCACTCAGCCGCCGCTGGCTGGATGAGATCGGCGTCGCCGCGACCTCAGGGATCGACTTCGATCCGGCCGACGGCCACCGTTTCATCCGGTTCTCCTATGCGGAGTCGACTGCCGACATCGCGGAGGCCGCCGCACGCCTGGTTGAGTGGGCCGAGCACCGGGAGCCTTGAGTCGCCGAACTCGGCCGCCGGCCGGGTCGCTAGTCGAGGAGCTCTACCTCGTCGCCACGGCGGATCGTTCCGCCAATGATCACCTTTGCGTAGACCCGGCTCCATCCGGGATGGGCTGCCTGACCGATGCGAGCGGACCTCCCGTCTGAAAAGGAGCCGGAGATCTTCGAGCACGGGCTGGTGTAGCTGGTGACCTGGGCCACCGTCGATCCGATGCGAAGCCGAACGGGCGGGCTCACGAGGTCCCAATCGAGCCCCGTGATGGTCAAGTTCTCACCTGCAGTACCGGCAGAGATTGGATGACCCTCGGCCTGCAGGGCTTCGATGACTTCGAGCGAAAAGAGGCAGAGAGCCCGGTCGAACCCGCCGTGATGTTCCTTGTCGGACTGGTCATCACCAACGATCCCGTTGATGTCGATGAGAGCCTCTGAGACCGGGAGCTTCGGCACACCCCCGTCGCTCGCGTTGATCTGGAACACAGTTGCCATCGCCAACACGATACCTCCACGATCGAACTGATTTTCTCAGCAATACTGTTGCGCGTGGAGAACCACAGTATTGCGGAGAAACCCGGAGGAGTCCTCTAGCGGCCGAAGCGGTGCTGCAGGATCCAGTGGTGCATCGCTATCCCGGAAGCCACGCCCGCATTGATCGACCGCGTCGAACCGTACTGTGCGATCGAACAGACGAACGCGGCCGCTGCCCGAGCCTCCTCGGACAGACCCGGCCCTTCCTGACCGAAGAGCAGCGCACACCGGCTCGGAAGCCGGGTGGTCTCGATGGGAACCGCACCGGGCAAGTTGTCGATGCCCACGATCGGCATTTCGGCATTCGCCGCCCAATCCACGAAATCGTGAACCGTCGGATGGTGGTGAACGTGCTGGTAGCGGTCGGTGACCATCGCCCCCCGCCTATTCCACTTTCGCTTGCCGACGATGTGCACTGCTTCGGCCATGAAGGCGTTCGCATTGCGCACGACCGAGCCGATGTTGAAATCGTGTTCCCAGTTCTCGACCGCCACATGAAACGGGTGACGACGGCCGTCGAGGTCGGCCATGATCGATTCGTGTCGCCAGTAGCGATATTCGTCGACGACATTGCGCCGATCGCCGGCCTCGAGAAGCTCCGGATCGAGTCGGGGATCCTCGGGCCACGGCCGCGGGTGCGGCCCGACGCCTACCTCACGTTCACGATCCATCGACGCCGGCGCTACCGGAACCGATGATCACGCCGATGAACCCTCCCCCGAACACGCCGGTGAGGATCCCGGGCCAGATGGCCGTTGAGAAAGCTCTGCCGAGGTCCGAATCGGTGAAAATCCACATCGCGAGCACTATCAAGATGATCGAGAGCGGCGTCCCCACGGCAATGCTCGTGGCGATGGCGCGCCCGAACTTCTTCTCGTCTACTTCTCCGTGCTTTTGAGGTGGATGGGCCTCGACGGTCATCTGTGGTCTCCCCGGTTCACTTGGCCGATAGCGTAGCGTCGATGCCGGGGAGACGGCAGGGCGAGAGGTGCCGACGGAGTGCCGGGCCTTCCGCGCCTAGGATTTGCAGGACTCATCCGGAGCGATGGAGGGACCAGGCCCTGTGAGAGCGCGGCAACCGGCCCGCGGGGATTCGGTGCCAGCGCCTGAGCGATGAAGTGGCGGACGGTCCCCTCATCACGACCGACAGACATCAGGAACGCAGTGAGCGACTACGTACGGGCAGCCGAATCCAGAGTCGTGGTCTACGACGGTGCAATGGGCACCTCGATCCAACAGGCCGGTCTCGGTGAGGACGACTTCGGAGGCGCCGACCTCGAAGGCTGCAACGAGCTGCTCAACGTGACGCGACCCGACCTGATTCGCCGGATCCATGCCTCATTCCTGGATGTCGGCGTCGATGTCGTCGAGACGAACAGCTTCGGCGGGTTCTCCGTGCCGCTCGCCGAGTACCGGCTCGAGCATCGCGTTCATGAGCTCAACCTGGCGGCAGCACGACTGGCCCGAGAGGTCGCAGACGACTATTCGACCGGAGATCGCAAACGCTGGGTTGCCGGGTCGATCGGACCCGGGACGAAGTTCCCGACCCTCGGCCAGATCAGGTTCGCGGATCTCAGGGATGCCTATGAAGAGCAAGCCGCAGCTCTCCTCGAGGGCGGAGTGGACCTCTTCATCATCGAAACCCAGTTCGACCTGCTCGGCCTGAAAGCCGCCATGATCGGAGCAAGGCGTGCAATGCGATCGGCCGGGAGAGAGGTCCCGGTCCAGGCGCAGGTGACCATCGAAGCGACCGGCCGAATGCTGCCCGGCACGGAAATCGGCGCGGCACTCGCCGCTGTCGATCCTCTGCGCCCTGATGTGTTCGGCCTGAACTGCGCGACCGGCCCGGCAGAGATGGCGGAGCACATCCGCTATCTGTCGGAACGGGCGCGTATGCCGATAGCGGTCATCCCGAACGCAGGGCTTCCGGAGGTGATCGAGGGTGCCATGTGCTACAACCTCTCGCCGGAGGAGCTGGCCGATCACCACGTCCGGTTCATCACCGAGTTCGGTGTCTCGGTGGTCGGGGGATGCTGCGGCACGACGCCCGAGCATCTGCACAGGGTCGTCGAGGCAGTGTCCGACCTGGACGTCCTCCCCCGTGCGGCCCGGCACGAACCCGGCGCCGCCTCGACATACTCGTTCGCTCCCTTTCGCCAGGAGACATCGTTTCTGATCATCGGGGAGCGGACCAACGCCAACGGATCGAAGAAGTTCAGGGAAGCGCTGCTCGCCGAAGACTGGGACGGCTGCGTGCAGATGGGAAAGGAACAGGTCAAGGAGGGCGCCCATCTCGTCGACCTCTGCGTCGACTACGTCGGTCGCGATGGGAGAGCCGACATGGACCGGCTGGCCTCGCGCTTTGCCACCGAGGTGAGTGTGCCGCTGGTACTGGATTCCACCGAACCGGAGGTGATGGAGGCAGGCCTTCAACGGATCGGTGGAAGGGCGGTTCTCAACTCTGCCAACCTCGAGGACGGCGATCATCCGAATTCGCGGTTCGACAGGGTGATGTCGCTGGCTCGGGACTACGGAGCTGCCGTCGTCTGTCTGCTCATCGATGAGAACGGGCAGGCGCGAGACGTCGAATGGAAGATGCGCGTCGCCCACCGCATCCACCGCCTCGCCGTCGAACGCTACGGGCTCGAACCGGGCGATCTGATCTTCGACCCGCTCACGTTTCCGCTGACAACGGGCGACGACGCCCTGCGCCGCGACGCGATTGCAACGCTCGAGGCAGTCAGGCGAATCAAAGTCGAACTGCCCGGAACCTTCACCAGCCTCGGCATTTCCAACGTTTCGTTTGGATTGAAGCTGGCGGCCCGCCACGTACTCAACTCGGTGTTCCTCCATGAGGCACTCGGGGCCGGGCTGGACGGCGCCATCCTCCATGCGGCCCGGGTGATACCTCTCCACAGGATCCCGGAGGATCGGAGGGAAGCCGCCCTGGATCTCGTCTACGACCGCCGGCGCGCCGGATACGATCCGCTCGAGCGCGTCCTGGAGCTTTTCGCCGACGCGACCACGACGGCAGTCGAGAAGGAGGACCGCAGCGAATGGCCGATCGAGCGACGCCTCGAATACCGCATCGTCGAAGGCGACCGCGACGGACTCACCGATGACCTGGATACGGCGCTCCGGAGCCGTAGTGCAGTGGACATCATCAACAACATCCTCCTGGCCGGCATGAAGACTGTGGGTGAGCTGTTCGCGACAGGTGATATGCAGCTGCCCTTCGTGCTGCAATCGGCAGAGACTATGAAGGCGTCGGTCGGCTATCTGGAACCGCACATCGACGCAACCGGTCACACCGGCCGGGGGTCGATCGTCCTGGCAACGGTCAAGGGTGACGTGCACGACATCGGGAAGAACCTCGTCGACATCATCCTCACCAACAACGGGTACACGGTCCACAATCTCGGCATCAAGGTCGGCATCGCCGACATGATCGACAAAGCCCTCGAAGTGAACGCCGATGCAATCGGGATGAGCGGCCTTCTCGTGAAATCGACCCTGATCATGCGAGAAAACCTGATCGAACTGCACGAACGGGGATTGGCCCACCTTCCCGTCATCTTGGGTGGCGCTGCTCTGACCAGGAGCTACGTCGAACGCGATCTCCGCCAGGCCTATCCGGGACCGCTCTTCTACGGCAAGGACGCTTTCGCCGGGCTGGCGGTCATGGAGCGGATCGCAGGAGACGAACACCTGACGGATGCCGAGTTCGGCCGCAGGCCTGAGGGGCGTCGGCTGCCCGCCAGGCAGCCGAGGAAGGATGCGGAGACGCAAGCACGGACTCGCTCGCCCGAGGTGGACGGCGACAACCACATCTTCACTCCCCCGTTCCTCGGGTCGAGAGTCGTCAAGGGAATCCCCCTTGACGAAATCGGCGAATACCTGAACGAAACCGCCCTCTTCAGAAACCAGTGGCACTTCCGCCCCGAAGCCGGTGAAGACGACGCGGCTTTCAAGGACCGCATTCGCCCGGTGCTTCGTGAGCAGCTCGATCGGGCGAAACGCAACAACCTCCTGATTCCGCAAGTCGTGTACGGCTTCTTTGCAGTGAACTCAGACGGCAACGACCTCATCGTCTGGCAAGACGCCCGGCGGAACCGCGAGATGGCCAGGTTCTCGTTCCCACGTCAAACGAGCAGCCCCTTCATGTGTATCGCCGACTTCCACCGCCCGACCGACGAAGGGCTCGACTACGCGGCATTTCACATTGCAACCATCGGTGATCGAGCCTCGGTGCGAGCGGCCGAGCTGTTCGCCGCCCACCGTTATGAGGAGTACCTGTTGCTCCACGGTCTGGCCGTTGAAATGGCGGAGTCACTTGCCGAGTACTGGCACCATCGAATCAGGACCGAGTGGGGTTTCGTCGACGAGGACGGTCCCTCTCTCACGGGGCTCTTCCGGCAGAAGTATCGCGGGGGAAGGTACTCATGGGGCTACCCGGCCTGTCCCGATCTCGAAGACAATGAAACCGTCGCCCTCCTCCTGGGAGCCGACCGAATCGGGGTCTCGGTCGGGGAAGACACCGGCTGGCAATATCAGCCCGAGCAGACCACCTCGGCCATCATCTGCCACCACCCGCAGGCGAAGTACTTCATCGCCCGCTGACCTGCAGGTCCGTCAGGCGACCCGGACCGAGAATCTGAGGAGAGCCCCGACCCCGTGGGCGTCGAGCGGACTCGACACCGAGATCTGATCGGCCTGCCCGCCTCTGCGGAGCACCTGCTCCATCGCCGCGTCGATCACGTCACCGAGCACCACCATCCCAGAACCACAAGCCATGCAACTCTCGCCGCTCCGTTCCAGCCATCCGCAAGTGCCGCACATCACCCCCGGGCGGGTGAACCGACCGGCAACCACGAGACGATCGACGGCACCGTTGTTCACGGCGGTCAGCACGTCCTCGAGCCCGACAACGGCCCTTCCTCCCTCCTCGGAGGTGACACTCACCCTCGAGGCGAGGGCCTCTTCGGCTTCATACGAGGCGTCGAGCAAGAAGACATTCGCACGATCGGCGATGTCAGAGTCCGACATCGTGTGCGGGTCGATGACGAAGGAGCCGAGCAACCGAGCGCGGAGATACGGATGGAGAAACGATTCGAACCGGACCGAGGTCTCCTCGTGACCGCCGACGACCAACTTCCCGAAGCCGAGTTTGCGCTGGAGTTCGAACAACCTGTCGGCGACGTACCGGAAGTGCCGTCGATCCAAGAAGTCCGCGTGGTTTCTGGCTCCCTTCTCCTCGTATCCGGAGAACCCGCCGAAGTTACCCTTGTGCGACTCGGACTCTTCGATGAACTCGAGCAACCGCATACTCCCGCCACCGCCGCCGTATAGCCAGGCATGCCTGCGGTCGACGACCGCCACTACAACACTGTCGCGTTGCCGTATGCTCCGCAACGGACGCAGATAGGGACGATCAGCGGCGAAAGCGACATCCCACACCGGGGTCGACAGGGGAATGTACTCGAACAAGCCCCCGCCGTCACAAGCGAAGACGGCCGTGGCAGGCGAACGATCCACGTCGATGCGATCGGCCAGCCCGATCACGCTGTCGAGGTCGCTGCGGAGCGACATCTGGGCATCATGATCGAGGTTCGACAAGGACCTGAGGGGTTTCAGGAGATCGCTGAGACGCGCACGAACAGACTCGTGGAGCGGCTCGCGGTTGACATACACCGAAAGCACCGGATAGTCGGGGCTCTCGAAGCGGGAGAGGCGGTCGATGTGCATGAGCCTCCTTCGAGTTTGGGCCGGGCGCGCGCAGGCGACACGAATAGATGCGGAGCCGCGCGGCCCGAAGGGCCGGTAACCAGAGGTGTTCGAGAGATGGTCACCTCGACTTCAGGTTACCCTCGTGAACCCTGGATTGGGGCCTCTTCAGAGCTCCAGCGCCCCGGCCAGATCTGCCTCGAGATCCAGCAGGTCCTCGAGCCCCACGGAAAGGCGCACCAGCGAATCGGAGATGCCCATCGCCTGCCGCTCCTGTGGAGTGAGCCGGGAGTGGGTGGTCGTCGCCGGGTGAGTCGACAGGCTCTTCGCGTCCCCGAGGTTGTTCGATATGTCAAACAAGCGGAGCCGGTTCATGAACCGGAAGGCTGCGGCCCGACCTCCGTCTATCTCAACAGACACCATCGACCCGCCCGCCTCCATCTGACGGCGGGCCAGGTCAGCCTGTGGATGCCCGTCGGCGGTCGGGTACAAGACGCGGCTGACCACCGGCGCCCCGTCGAGGAAAGCGGCCAGCGCGGCGGCGCTCCTGGATTGCTCGCGGACGCGGAGGTCGAGAGTCTCGAGGCTCTTCGCCACCACCCAGGCATTGAATGGACTAATCGATGGGCCGGTGTGACGCTGGAACTCCTGTAGCGGGCCATCGATGAACTCGGCCGTACCCAGAACCGCTCCGCCCAGTGTGCGACCCTGCCCGTCGAGGTGCTTGGTCGTCGAGTAGACGACGATGTCGGCACCCAGTTCGAGCGGACGCTGCAAGACCGGGGTTGCGAAGACGTTATCGACGATGACCCGCGCTCCGGCGGCGTGCGCCAGTTCGGATACAGCTGCGATATCGACGAGTTCGAGCATCGGGTTGGACGGAGTCTCGAGATACACGAACTTCGGGGAACGCTCCATCGCACGCTCCCACGATTCGAGATCGCGACCGTCGACGAAAGTGGTCTCGATTCCCCAGCGTGCCAGCAGCCGTCCGAGTACCGCGACCGTAGACCCGAACAGTGCGCGAGAGGCGACGATACGATCGCCGGCGCTCGCGTCGCACGCAACGGCTGCGAAGACTGCGGCCATTCCGCTGGCGGTCGCCCGGCATGCTTCGGCCCCGTCGAGTAGCCGAAGCCGCTCTTCGAATGTCGAGATCGTCGGGTTCCCGTAGCGCGTGTAGACGTAGCCCTCGGCTTCCCCGCTGAAGACCGCGGCAGCTTCCTCCGCAGACTCATAGACGAATCCAGATGTCATGAATATGCCTTCGGCCGTCTCGCCGAAGGCCGTCCGCTCGTGCCCGCCTCGGACCTGCCGGGTCTTGGGTCTCCAGTCATCCATGAATGACAACCGTACATCGACATTGCTGCCTGTGGGTCACCGACGTAGGGTTACCTTCCCTACCCGCCGTACGCCGAGGAACCATGCTGACCGCGAATCGAGACTGGACCGTGATCGTCGAGGTCAACCCGCCCGACCTTCCGGACATGTCCCACCTCCTGCTGGAGGGTGCCTGGACCCATGTGCTGGTGACGGACAATGTCTTCGGGAAGATCCGGGTATCCCCCTATGCCTACTCCGCACGGATAACGCACGACGTACCGTCGGTTCATCCGACAGTCGTGGTTTCGACCCGTGACCGCAACATCCTGGCCATCGAGAGCGAGGTCCGAGGAGCATTGGGGAACGGAGTCAACTCTTTCCTGGTGGTCGTGGGTGACACAATGCCTCAGGTCGATCATCTGGCCGACCATCGAGAGGTGGTGAGGCATCTCCGGGATCTCCAGGGCAGGACTCCGGCGTTCGAGGTGGGGGTGCCGACCCGCTTCAAATCGTACGACTTCCACCGACAGGTCGATTCGGGAGCGGAGTTCTTCGTGGCAGGCCCACTTCTGGATCCCTCAACAGTCGGCGAGCAGATTGCGAAGTTGCAGATGCGAGACGGCGACCCGCCGCTGTACGTGATGGTGATTCCCCCGTTCTCGCCGGGTTGGGTGGAGCAGATGGAGTCGGTGGGGGCGATTCCCTGCAGTGATCGTCTCAAAGCAGATCTCGCAGGTCTACCTTCCGAAGACCGGAGGGCGTTTGGATGGAGCGTGGCCACGGCAACGGCCGCGGCCGCCCGGAGGGAAGGAGCGGCCGGGGTGGTGCTCATGGGTCTCCACTTCGACACAGTGATCGACGAGGCCGCCGAGGCCTGGCGAAGCGGTTCGCAACGGGACCCGGGCTGAACTCGCCGAACCGCCCCGGGTTCGTCGATATGCTCCGGCCGGCGGCGGTTTCGCGCATATCTCGCGAGGTCGGGTTGAATAGCGGCATGCGCTTCCGGATCCCCGTATTGCTGGCTCTTTCGATCGCCGTCGCGGCATGCTCTTCGGGCGTCACTTCGACCACCGGCGGTTCGGTCGCCCCGTCGACCTCTTCAAGCAGCTCAACCACCGGCACGGCCGACACCCAGTCGGAGTCGACGTCGGCTGCCGGTACCGATCTTCTGATTACCAACTGCGATGAGCCCACCGCCGATTTCGAGCCATTCTGCGACGCCTACAACCTGATCAGAGGGCACTTCGTGGACGATGCCGACGACGCACTGCTGGCTGCCGGTGCCCTGGAGGGGTTGGAAACGCTGGAGTCGGAAGGCACCGGCGGACCTCGCGACAGAATCACCTGCTCCGAGCCGAGTGAAGCTTTCGAGTCCTTCTGCGAGTCGCTGGTGGATGAGCTCGAGAGCGGAGATTCCAGCCTCGGCGAAGTCATCGAGGCCGCCATCGCAGGCATGGTCGCGATAGGACTCGACGACCCCTACAGCGTCTATCTCTCTCCTTCTGCGCTGGAGAACTTCAGAATCGATACCTCCGGAAGCGTTGAGGGCATCGGCGCCTTGGTCCGCGGCGAAGAGATAACCGACCCGGACGGGGAGGGCTGCTCCCTGCTATCCGATACCTGTCACATGGTCATAGTCCAGCCGCTCGACGGCAGCCCGGCGGAAGCCGCCGGCATCGAATCGGGCGACTATGTCGTTTCGGTGGACGGCGAGGGCGTCGAAGGCAAGCTTCTCGACGAGATCGTGGCCATCGTGCGAGGGCCGGCCGGGACCGAGGTGACCCTCGGCATCGAAAGGGGTGGTGAGCTGCTCGAGTTCACCGTGACCAGGGCCGCTATCACCGTGCCCAACGTTGAATTCGATGTGCTCGACTCAGGAGCTGGTTATCTCCGCCTGGTGACCTTCGCCAGCAACGCGGATGAAGCGATTCGCGAGGCGATCCGCGAGTTGCTTGCCGCCGGGGTGACCGACATCATCTTCGATCTGCGCAGCGACCCAGGCGGATCTCTGGACGCGGCCGTGAACATCGCCAGCGAGTTCCTGGAAGACGGCCTGGTTGTCGTCACCGAAGCACCGGGAGACCGGCTGGAGTATCCGGTCCAGAGCGGCGGGCTCGCAACAAGCACCGACATCGGACTGGCCGTTCTCGTCGACCGGGCCAGCGCCAGCGCGTCGGAGGTAGTTGCCGGCGTCCTCCAGGAGACGGGCCGGGCGACGATCGTTGGCGAGGTGACCTTCGGAAAGAACACGGTGCAGCAACAGTTCAACCTGGACAACGGCGGGGCTATCAAGTTGACCATCGCCCGCTGGTTGACACCCGAAGGGAAGGATCTCGGCGATGGGGTTCATCCGGACATCTTGATCGAGTTCGACACAGATGCCGAGTCGGACCCGTGGATCGACGCTGCTCTGGAAGCCCTGGGCTACTGATCCCCCGTTTTCTGAGCAATACCGCTAATCCCCACGCGCAACAGCATTGCCGAGAAAACACAGGGCAGTTTCTGAGCAATACTGTTGATGCCCACGCGCAACAGCATTGCGGAGAAAATCAGGTCAGGCCGGTCGGGCATGCAACGCCCGTGCCACCCAACCCGCAATAGCCGCCCGGGTTCTTGCCCAGGTATTGCTGGTGATACTCCTCGGCGTAATAGAACTCACCCGCGGGAGCAATCTCCGTGGTGATCTCCCCGTGTCCGTGCGCCGTGAGTTCCGCTTGATATCGATCACGTGACCGTTTGGCGGCTTCGAGTTGCTCATCGGAGGTGGCGTAGACCGCCGAGCGGTATTGGGTCCCTACATCGTTGCCCTGCCGCATACCCTGAGTCGGGTTGTGACCTTCCCAGAACACCCCGAGCAGCCGGTCGTAGCCGACCGCCGCCGGATCGAACACGACCAGCACGACTTCCGCGTGACCGGTCCGCCCCGTGCATGTCTCCTCATAGGTGGGATTTGGGGTCGATCCGCCCGCGTAGCCCGCAGCCGTCGAGTACACCCCGTCGGTCTGCCAGAAGCCGCGTTCGGCCCCCCAGAAGCATCCCATGCCGAACACGGCGGTTTCCAGCCCGTCCGGAAACGGAGGAACGATCCGGTTCCCGTTCACGTAGTGGGTCTCCGGCACACGGATCGGCTCAGAACGACCCGGAAGAGAGTTCTCGTTGTTCGGTGTTTCTTCGCGCCGGAACCAGGCCACGGCCGTACCTCCTCGTCCTGTCCGACGCTAGCGGCTATTGCTCCCTAAATGGGAGGGCGAGCCCCGAATCTCGTGAGGCTTTCAGGAGGTAGAGCCCGGCCGTCAGGCTTCCGCCGACCACGAGCCCGGCCAGCCAGGGAGTAGCCCTTCGCCACCCTTCCCTCTTGACGATCCATGCCCCGATGATGGCCAAGGCCACATACAGGTCGACGAGCGTGACCCGACCCCAGGCGAGATCCATGAGCAATCCGCCTTCCGTGGTGAATCCGTCTCCGGATACAAACCCGTAGGAGATCATGCCGAGCATCACAACGAAAGCCGCTAGGCCAATCCATTTCATCATGATCAGTACGGTACCGCGGCGCGGCCGGATGATGCCTACACGGCCGGATTGGCCAGACCGGGGACTACCACTGCGCCGGGCAATCGAACCAGATCCGCGGGTTCGATCCTCAGTTTGGCGGACCTGCTACCCGCGCCGACGATGACCCACGGTCGATCCATCACCGCGGAGTCGATGAACAGCGGCACCTCAGGTGGCAACGCGAACGGCGTGACCCCTCCGATCGCCATCCCGGTCAGCCGGGAGGTCTCCTCGGCCGGAGCGAAGCTCGCCTTCTTCCATCCCGTGGTCTCACGCACTTTTCCGTTCACGTCCAGCCTGGTCGTCGCCAGAACCAGACACGCAACGAACTCGCCGGGCGGCCGTTTCGAAGCAACCACGATCGTGTTGGCGGCCGTCTCCGGCGCATAGCCGTAGTTGAGGCAAAAGGCCGCCGTATCGGCCAGCTCGGGGTCGCAATCGAGTGCTTCAAACTCGAAGCCGAGTCGACCGAGATATGAGAGGACTTCTGGTTGAACCGGCATCAGCGGCCGTCCGTTCCGGAGCAGGAGGTGCCGGTGAGCCACCGCCACGATGTCTGCCGTCGGGGATCGGCCGCACACGCGAAGTGGACACAAGAGATCGAGCCGGTTTCGAAATGATGGACGGCTTCGCTGCGCCCGGCCAATGGTTCTCCTCTGCGCGTCGTCGGAACGAAGCTAATCGATCCGTGTTGTGTAGACGCGGCGAGGAATCATGAGGGTCCGGCAAGCCGACGAGCTCTGAAGTCGTGCCGTGGGCGGAGATCGACATGTCGCTCACGCTAGCTTCGAGTCCATGAAGCGACTGATCCTCCTCCGCCACGCCAAATCCGATTGGGAGGCCGGATTCGACTCCGATCACTCTCGCCCTCTGAGCGAACGGGGCATGCGATCTGCCAGAGCGATCGGCACGGCGCTGACACGCTCGGGGGAGATCCCGGATCTGGTGATCTCCTCATCCGCCCTGCGCGCCCAGTCGACGGCGTTCCTGGCCGCCGACACGGGCGGATGGGATTGCGAGATTCGAATAACGGAAGAGCTGTACGGCACCTCACCCGGCAACGTCCTGAGCATCGTCAAGGACACTCCAGTGGGCGTCTCCCGGCTGATGATGGTCGGACACGAGCCGACCTGGTCGACAACCTCCGGGGTGCTGATCGGAGGCGGCAGGGTGCGGGTCCGCACAGGTTGCGCAGTCGCGATCGACCTGACCTCCTGGTCGCTGGCAGAACCGGGAAGAGGCGAGCTGGCCTGGATGCTCACACCGCGGCTCTTCACGGACGGCACCTGGCAGATCTAGCTTCCGGAACCGGATCCCATCGCCGATGGCGCGAATCCGGCCCCGGGTGATGTCCGATGTTCTCATGGGGTTCTTCAGTCGACTTCACAGATTCCTAACGAGCCGGTTCGAGTCTGTCGGTGGAGAGCTCACGAGAGGAGACCATCATGCGAAAGGCTCTCGCAACACTGACAATCGGACTGGTCGCAGCCGTCGGGATCACCGCCGGCGCGGCGGCCCTCACTCCGACCGCGGCAACGGCCCAGGAGGTCGGAGTCACAGGAAAGGCCGTCGGGCCCCTCGAGAAAGCTCTGGGTGAGTTGGTGGCCGAGGGGGTCATCTCACAGGACCAGGCAGAGACGGTTGCGGAGCGTATCCGTGAAGCCGGCCCCTTCCACCGGATGAACCATCATCGGAGTGCGCACCTGGAGACCGTCGCCGGACTGCTCGGAATCGAGAAGTCCGATCTGGCTGAAGCTCTGCGCGACGGCCGGTCCATCGCCGAACTCGCAGGCGAAGACACCCAGGCGGTCATCGACGCGCTGGTGGCGGAGGCCTCCGATCGACTGACTGCGGCCGTCGACCGCGGCCGCTTCACGCAGGAAGAGGCCGCGGAGAGGCTGGCCGGTGCCGTACAGCGGATAACCGACATAGTGAACGGTGAGAGGCCCGAAGGGCCGGAACACCGACGTGGATTCGGCCTGCGAGGCGGCGATTTCTTCGGGCCCCCGAACGAAGGCGCCTTTGGAACCGGAACCAACGCCCGACGGTGAGCGGGCAACCGGAGGGCGGCGGGCGTTCCCGCCGCCCTCCGACCATTACGCGCCGGTTGCTTTACGTCCCGGCCCGGCGTGGGTTTAGGCTTCCTGCCACGCCAACAGGAGCACGACCATGAATTCGTTCCTCGAAGACAGCCTGTGGGGCGGAATCGGCCTCGTGATAGCAGGAGCGATCGTCGCCTATCTCATCATCCGCCACGCGGCCCTGCCGGCCGTGCGAATGGTGGTGAAGCGGAGCCCCGTGACCTGGGACGATTTGCTGCTCGATCGCAGGTTGCTCCATCGGGTTGCTCTCATCTTCCCGGTCGTGGTGATCCGGGCGGGAATGCCCTCTCTGCCGCCGATGCCCGACGTCTGGGCCGACTTCACGATTCGTCTCACCGAAGCGCTCTTGATCGTGCTGGGCCTCTACGCACTCAACGGACTCTTCAAGGCGATCAACAACTATTACGTGACGCTCCCCGTGTCGGCCAGCCGGCCGATCAAGGGTTACCTCCAGGTTCTGATGATCGTGGCGTCCGCGTTCGGAGCCGTGGTAGCCGTCGCCCGCCTGGCAGATCAGTCGATCGGATTCTTCCTTGGTGGTCTCGGGGCGATGACCGCGGTCGTGCTGTTGATCTTCCAGGACACGATTCTCTCGCTGGTTGCCTCGGTGCAGTTGACCCAGAACGACATGCTGCGAGTCGGCGACTGGATCGAGATCCCGGACATCGGCGTCGACGGCGACGTAATCGACATCGCCTTGCACACCGTCAAAGTGCAGAACTGGGACAAGACGATTTCCACGGTCCCGACCCATCGGCTGATCTCAAACACGTTCCGCAACTGGCGCGGTATGTCGGAAGCAGGCGGCCGCCGGATCAAACGGGCCCTGCACATCGACGCGACGAGCGTCCGTTTCCTCGACGAAGGCGAGTTGCGGCGTTTCGGCACCTTTGAACCACTCGCCGACTACATGCGTTCGAAGACCGACGAGCTGGCCGCCTGGAATGCCGAACGGCCGGTACCTGAGGGAACCTGGGGAGACCCCAGGCGTCTCACCAATCTCGGGACATTCCGGGCGTACGTTGCCACGTATCTGCACAGACACCCCGGCCTGGCGACGGACCGAATGACCGCCCTGGTCCGTCTTCTGGGGCCGACCCCCGAAGGTGTGCCGCTGGAGATCTATGTGTTCACCGCCGACACGGACTGGATCTTGTACGAGGGGATCCAATCCGACTTGCTCGATCACCTCCTGGCGATTCTTCCCGAGTTCGGATTGAGGTTGTTCCAGGCACCGAGCGGCTCCGACGTCCGCTTTCTCAGTTCGTAGTGGCGCCGCCGGGAATCGTCCAAGGGTTCTCAACCCGTCGGGACGAACAGGGCTCGCCGGCGGGTAGGTTGGTCGAATGGGCCACAGATACTTCACCCCCAAGCTATTCGGATTCCTCCGGGACCTGAACGAGAACAACGATCGGACCTGGTTCAAAGCCCACCAATCGGACTACGAACAGTATGTTCGCGAGCCCGCACTCGACTTCATAACGGATTTCGCCGGCCCGCTCGGGAAGATTTCCGAGCACTTCGTGGCCGACTCTCGGACGGTTGGAGGTTCGCTGTTCAGGATCCAGCGCGATACGCGGTTCGGCAAGGACAAGACACCCTACAAGTCGAACACCGGCATGCAGTTTCGCCACGCCACCGCCAAGGACGCCCACGCACCCGGCTTCTACCTGCACCTCCAGCCCGGAGAGTGCTACATGGGAATGGGCCTGTGGCGTCCCGAGAGCAAGGTGGCGTATGAGGTTCGTGCGCGAATCGCGAGCGATGAAACGGGCTGGACCCGAGCCTCGAGGAGCAAGCGCTTCACCGACGTCTTTGCCCTCACCGGCGATTCGTTGATACGACCGCCGAAGGGGTTCGACGACGACCACCCCCTCATCGACGACCTCAAGCGGAAGGACT
This sequence comes from Acidimicrobiia bacterium, assembly GCA_035471805.1. Lineage (NCBI taxonomy): Bacteria > Bacillati > Actinomycetota > Acidimicrobiia > Acidimicrobiia bacterium. The sequence goes on from DATIPS010000029.1 coordinate 38,950, forward strand.
TCATCGCGTCGACGCGGTTGTCCCAGAAGCAGGTCACGTCCGATCACTTCATGGAGGACTTCACCGACTACTGCAGACGGGGAGCGCCGTTCGTGAGTTTTCTCTGCGAGGCCGTCGGAGTTCCGTTCTGAGGTCGGATATCCGACCCTGCCGGTTCAAACCGATTCGGCGAGCCAGTCCGACGATCCTGCCAGAAGGAAGAGACTGATCTCATGGGCCCGGTCGAGAGCATCACACAGCTGCTCTCGACCCATGAAGGCTTCGGACAGTGACACCTCTACGCGTCCTACGATCGTCAGGCTGCGTTGAGCGGCGTCCGTGACCGAAGCGAACGAGTCGATCGCCGATACCTCCAGCGGCAAATCAGTCGCCCCAACACCCGCCAGGTCGGTGGCGAGAACGAGCAGATCCGGCGGGTGTGGGAGCGGAGGCAGTGCCCAGTTGAAATAAAGGGGAAGCTGGTGCAGGTCTTCCGGCTCGGTGAACTCCTCTTCGAGGTCCGCCAGCTGATCGTCGAAGGCGATCACTACCCGCGGATCTACTTCGAGAGCCAGATGAAGGTCGAGCGGGCCGCCACAGGCTTCCTCCGGATGGAGAACCACTTCCCATGACTGGCGCATCGAATACGTTTCGACGAAGTGCCTTTCGTCATGCACGTGGAAGTGGTGGTCGACGGCGTGATCCTTGAGATCCGCGATGAAGCCCGGAATATCGACGGCGGCCAAACGGACTCCTTTCCTCCTGCGTCCTACAGGCTCGCAGATACGCGCCGCGAACTCAACGGGAGCTTCCCGCTGACGGTTCAGGTACGGGTCTTGTCCTTGGCCGGAGTGACCGCCACCCCGCCCATGACCGTCGAGGCTTCGACGACCAGATGCGGAGCTTCCTCGGGGACCTCGTGTTTGCGAGCGCTGTTGGCGTGGCCGCCCATGAAGGCCCACCCCTTCAACTCGACATTCCACCCACGCGGGACCCGCACTTCGACGCCTCCCATCACGGTGACCAGCTTCAGATGTGCTCCGGCCGGATCCAGAGTGGCGTGGGTCAGGTCCAACTCCATGCCGCCCATGCCGGTGATCACGGAACCGGAGCGCAGTCCGGCCGCTTTGCTCACCCAGTTGCGGCCACCCGTCATCGTGACGACCTGGAACACATCACTGTTCTCGTCACCGACATCGGGGATGAACTGCTTGACGATCTGGGCGGCGACCAGCGCGGCCAGATCGAACAACAGCGCCCATTTCAGGAACTTCCAGAATGCACGTTTCATACGATCACCTCTTCAATACAGTCTTCCAGATTGAGAGATGCTGTGTGTCGTTCGAACGGGCTCCGGGGTCATCGGATGTCTTGAGGGCCGACAAACCCCTAGGATTTGATTAGAACGGAGCCCATACCGACTTTGGCGGTATGGCTACCCGACATGGAGAGAGGAAGACATGGCAGACAAGAGATGGCGGATGCTGGCGATCTTGGTGCTGGTGTTCGCTCTCGTCGCGGCCGCATGCGGCGGGGACGACGCAACAACCACCACAGCCGGTGATTCGAGTGAGACAACGGCTCCGACGGCAAGCGAGCCGATGAAGGTCGCCTTCGTGCACGTTGGGCCCGTGGCCGACAAGGGCTGGTCGTGGGCGCACGATCAGGGCGCACAGTATATGGCCGCCAACATGAACGTCGAGCTCACGACGCTGGAGAGCATCGCCGAGGGTTCCGACTCACAGCGTGTCTTCGAGGACCTGGCCGCAGCAGGCAACCAGCTGATCTTCGGCACGTCGTTCGGCTACATGGATCCGATGCTGGCGGCTGCTGAGAACTATCCGGACACCGTGTTCATGCACGCCACCGGCTTCAAGGCGTCCGACAACATGGGCAACTACTTCGGGGCAGCCGAAGAAGGGCGCTACCTGAGCGGTATGGCCGCCGGTGCCGTGACCGAGACGAATCTGATCGGCTACGTCGCCGCTTTCCCGATCCCTGAGGTTCTGCGAGGCATCAACGCGTTCACGCTCGGTGCCCGCGAGGTCAACCCGGATGCCCAGGTACAGGTCGTGTGGACCTCCACCTGGTTTGATCCTCCCAAGGAAGGAACGGCCGCCCAGTCGCTCCTCGATGCCGGCGCCGACGTCATCGCGATGCATCAGGACTCGGCCGCTCCCGGACAGGCGGCGGACGCCGCGGGCGCGAAGTGGGTCGGGTACAACACCGACATGACCGAGTTCGCTCCCGACGCGTGGCTGACTGCGGCCATTTGGGACTGGGGCCCCTTCTATTTGAAGACCGCCCAAGAAGTAGCGGATGGAACGTGGTCGTCGAGCGCCTACTACGGAAACATGGCCGACGGCATGGTCGACATCGCCCCGTTCGGCTCCTCTGTTCCGGAGGATTCGCGCACGCTGATCAACGAGCGCAAAGCGCAGATCATCGACGGATCGTTCCAGGTGTTCTCCGACCCGATCGTCGGACAGGACGGCGCCGAGCGTCCCCTGGGAGACATCTTCGGGATGGACTACTTCGTCGAAGGTGTCATCGGCAGCCCGGCAGGCTGAGCGAACGACAGGATCTACTCGAGCTCGGGGCCCCGCTTCGGCGGGGCCCCGAGCTCGTCACAGCTTCGGCATCCGTATCTTCCACTGGCTAGTGTCAGCGGATCATGATCGATGATGCGGCCACGGGAACGCTCGCAATCGAGCTTCGCAACATTGAGAAGTCCTTCTACGGAGTCAAGGCCAACGACGCCGTGGACTTCCGCCTCCGGCGCGGCGAAGTGCACGCCCTCCTCGGCGAGAACGGGGCCGGCAAGTCGACCCTTTGTTCCATCCTCGCCGGGCTCTACCGGCCCGATGGAGGCGAGATGTTCCTCGAAGGAGCCCCGGTCGCCTTCAAGAGTCCGAAGGACGCCCTCGCCGCAGGAATAGGCATGGTCTATCAGCACTTCCGGCTGGTGGCCAATCTCACGGTGGCAGAGAATCTGGCCCTCGGTCATCCCGATCTCGGGTTCCGGATCGACCAGGCGGAACTCCAGGCGGCTGCCGGAGAACTCGGCGAAACCTACGACCTGGCGGTCGATCCGGCCGCCCGGATCTGGCAGCTGTCCGTGGGCGAACAGCAGCGGGTCGAGATCTTGAAGCTGCTCTACCGCAACGTGAAGGTGCTGATCCTCGACGAACCCACCGCAGTTCTCACTCCTCAAGAGAGCCAGGCGCTCTTCAAGACCATGCGCAAGATGGCGGAGGAAGGCCGGTCGGTGATCTTCGTTTCCCACAAGCTGCAAGAGGTCAAGCAGGTATCCGATCAAGTAACCGTGCTGCGCGGCGGCCGGATCGCCGGCGGGGCCCTCACGAAAGATGCGGAGTTGCGCGACCTCGCCCGGATGATGGTCGGTCGGGATCTCGTACTGCCGACCCGCGGAGAGAGCGCCCCTCCCGGAGAACCGGTGCTGTCGGTCAAGGATCTGCACGTAGCCGGCGATCGGGGTCTCGAAGCCGTTCGGGGCGTCAGCTTCGACGTCCGGTCCGGGGAGGTCGTGGGGATCGCCGGCGTCTCCGGCAACGGGCAACGCGAACTTGCATACGGATTGACCGGATTGCGGATTCCGGCTTCCGGAACTGTGGAACTGGCCGGCAAGGACGTGACTCATGCACCGGTTCTCGACCGATTCAATCAGGGCATCGCCTACGTGCCGCAGAGCAGGCTGGGCATGGGCCTGGCGCCGGGGCTCACAACGGAAGAGAACCTGGCTTTGAAAGCCTTCCGGAGGCCTCCCTATTCGACCCGTTTTCGACTCGTCGAGTCGGCCTTCCGGGACGAGGGTGCACGCCAGATCGAGCAATACGACGTTCGAGGGGTTCGTCCCGGCTTGCCGATCCGGCTTCTCTCGGGTGGCAACCTCCAGAAGGCGCTCGTCGCCCGGGAGGTCGAGCTCAAGCCGCTCATCTTGATCGCCCGCTCCCCGACCCGCGGACTCGACGTCGGAGCAACCGGGGCCGTTCGTGAACTGATTCTGGCCGAACGGTCTCGTGGCGCCGGCGTACTGCTCATCTCGGAGGACCTCGACGAGTTGCTGGCACTCTCGGATCGCCTGCTCGTGATCTACGAGGGCCAGATCGTGGGAAGCATGCAGGCAGATGAAGCCACGGCCGAGCGGCTCGGGCTCCTGATGGCCGGCCAACGAGAGGACACCCCCGCGTGACGACCCGCCGTCTGATCGTCGAACCACGCGGCCTGGCCTCGTCGGGCCTCAAGATCATGGTGCCAGTCGCGTCAGTATTGGCGGCACTGGTGGTCGGCGGCGTCTTCCTGGCCCTGACCGGAGAGAACCCTTTCAGCGTCTACACACACCTGGTCGATGCTGCGTTCGGAACCACCCGCGGCATCAGCGAGACTCTCATCTCCTCCACACCGCTGATCCTGACCGGCCTCGCTGCCGCCGTTGCGTTCAAGATGCTCGTCTGGAACATCGGCGGTGAGGGCCAGTTCCTGGTGGGGGCGATCTTCGCCGCCGGTGCCGCCATCTGGGTGGGGGATGGGGCATCGGCCTGGGTCGCCCTGCCGGTGATCGTCATCGCCGGGGCGGTGGGAGGGGCCGTCTGGGGGGCTATCGCCGCGGTGCCGCGCGTCTATCTGGGGACGAACGAGATCATCGTCACCCTCATGCTCAACTTCATCGCCATCAAGCTGGTGGAGTACCTGATCTTCGGCAGCAACAGCCCCTGGCGAGACCCCGAGGTGCTCACATTCCCCGAGGGACGCCCCATACCGGATGCCGCCCGATTCCCGGAGTTCTTCAACCGGCTCGACTACGGGATCTTTGTTGCCGTCGCCCTGGCAATCTTCGCCTGGTACCTCATCGACAAGACCCGGTGGGGTTTTCAGGTACGCATCGTCGGCGATTCGGCCGAAACGGCTCGTTACGCAGGTATCAGCGTGCCCCGCAAGTTCCTGGCAGTCCTGCTGCTGTCGGGGGCGTTTGCCGGCGTGGCCGGCGGGCTCTACGTTGCCGGGCCCGTGGGGGCGCTGGATCCTCGTTCGCTGGTGCTGGGCCTCGGATTCACCGGGATCATCGTTGCCGCCCTGGCACGCCTGAACCCGCTGGCGATCATTCCGGTCGCAGTGCTGATGGGAGCGCTCAACAACGCCGGCCCCTCCCTCCAGTCGATCGGAGTGCCGACGGCAACCGTGGCGATGCTGCAGGGCGCCATCCTGATCTTCGCGGTGGCCGGTGAGTTCTTCATCGCCAACCGTGTGCATCGTCCGGAGCACCGTTCCCAAGCCGATGCTCCGGCAGAGAAGGGCGGTGCGACGTGAACGACACATGGCCCATCGAACTCCTCTTCGCCGCCATGGTGCTGGGAACTCCCCTGATCTTCGCCACGATTGGTGAGATCATCGCCGAGCGGTCCGGGATCCTGAACCTGGGAGTGCAGGGCATGATGCTGGTTGGGGCCGTGTCGGCCTTCTGGGCGACCTACAACACCAACAGCCTCGTGTTCGGTCTGCTGGCCGGCCTGATCGCCGCTGCGGTTCTGTCGATTCTCCATGCGTTCACCTCGGTGACCCTGCGGGTCAGTCAGATTGTGTCCGGCCTCGCTTTGACACTGTTCGGAACCGGCCTGGCGAGCTTCTTCGGGCGCGCAGGTAGCGACCCGCTCGTGGGAAATCCGTCCAAGAAGGTATTCGACCCGATACTCACCGGGGGAATCACGGAGTGGCCGATCGTCGGACCGGTGCTCTTCGGGCACGACGTCCTGGTGTACGCCGCCTGGGTCACTGCCGGAGCGGCCAGCTACTACCTGTTCCGCACGAAGGCCGGTCTGGCCCTGAGGTCGGTCGGAGAAGACCCCGCCAGTGCTGAGGCTGCCGGCGTCAACGTTGCGCTGATCAGATATGCCCACGTTATGGTCGGCGGAGCCCTGGCGGGTATCGGTGGCGCCTACTACTCACTCAAGATCGTTCCCACCTGGCAGGATGACCCGCTCGGAGAAGCAGGCTGGATCGCCATTGCCCTGGTCATCCTGGCCAGCTGGAGACCCTGGCGAGCGATATTCGCCGCCTACCTCTTCGGAGCTGCCGAGCGAGTCCAGTTCACTCTTCAGACCCTCGGTGAGCCGTGGAGCAATGTCCCCTCGACCTTGCTGGCAATGATCCCGTTCGTTCTGGCGATAATTGCGATGATTGCGCTCACGAGCGGAAAACGAGCCAGGTTCCTCGGAGCTCCTGCCGCGCTCGGCATCCCTTACTTCCGCGAGCAACGCTGATTCGACCACCGTCGCTAGAGTCCTGTCTTCTTGTCGCCGGCACGCAGCCGGCGCGAGGTCTCGGAGCCGAATCATGAACGCCTATCAACGCTTCGTTCGATGGTGGGGACGCTACCCGTCCTTCGCATGGGTCGGGCGCACGATCATCACTCGACTCGATACGCTCGCCTACGGCAAGAGAACATCGATCACGACGATGGGGACCGACTTCCCGCTCTGCTACCTGATCACCACCGGCAGAAAGACGGGTGAACCCCGTACGACGCCTCTGTTGTTCGTCGATCACGACACCGGCGTAGTCGTGACGGGCACGAATTTCGGCGCCGGCAACCATCCGGCATGGGCCCTCAACCTCGCAGCCGAGCCGCGGGCCGAACTACTTATCGATGGGACGGAGCGCCCGGTTCGGGCCCGCCTCCTCACCGAGTTCGAGAGGCTGGCCGTGTGGCCGAAGCTGACCGGCGTTTGGCCGGGCTTCGACGACTACGTCGCTCGCTCCGGACGTACGCCGATGACATTCGTGTTGGAACCCCCGACGGGCCTCTAGCCCCGGTTCGACGGTTGGCGAAACCGGCTAGTTGGTGAAAACCTTCAGAGCAGTCTCGATCTGCGCGGCGTACCCTTCGCCTTCATCCATCGTCCGCAATCGATCGAGTATCTCCGTCAACTCGTCTTCGATTGCCTTCTCGCCCGGTCGCTCGACAACGCGGACCAATGCCGCGTAGCCCTCGGCCATGGCAGACTCCACCTCGGAGCGGCCCTCGTCGGCGGACAAGCGGGCCGCCAGGAACTCGGCTATCGCCTCCTGATAGCGGCCGAGGGCCAGCAGCGCGGCTCCGACCATCCAATGACCCCGCCCGACGGCGATCGACCCCTTGTCCAGCTCGACCGCCATCCGGACATTGGTTCGCGCCGAATCGAGAGCCTCCAGGAGGTGCCGATGGTTGGGGGTAATCCCCTCCTCGGACCAGCCGGGCCAGGCAAACGAAGACAGATTGAACGCCAGCGCCTTGGCTGCACTCAACAGCTCATACTCCCTCGGGGAATCGACGGAGAGGGATATCGCGATGGTGATACCCGATCGAGCGATCGACATCGCCTGGTCGAGATCCTTGCGCTCCCAGTAGGCCTCGTTGGCCAGGGCGCGGCAAATATCCAGCGCCTCGACCGGGTCGGGCAGCGAAACGAGGAACTCGACGAGCGCCGCCGCGTCCTTCGAGCCGGCTACTTCGCGAGCCTGGTCGATGAGTGCCTTCATGGCCCGGGAGCATACCGGGAGACAGAAGCCTTTTGCCATTGGTCCGGGAGAAGGCAACAGGGCCTCTGCCGTGGGCGGTAGGGCCAAGCCGTGACTGCGGGCCCTACGGCCAGACGCCCCGCTGCATTATCGCGGTTCTGCAACGGGACAATGCCAGAACATAGGCTGCGATCCGTAGCGTCGGTACTCGCAGCTCGGGCCCGTCGGGTCGGACCCGCCGCCAGGCTGCCTCGTAGGATTCCATCCCTTCAGACAGTTTCAAACGCTCCATCAAGATCCGCTCGGTGGCTTTCCCTACACGGTCGCGCAGCCGTGTGAGGGTTTCACCGTGATCCCATACCTGGTTCTCGAGATTCTGCGCCCATTCGAAATACCCGGCGACGATACCCCCCGAGGCTGCCAGGACATCGGGGATGAGCCGCACGCCCCTCTGGTGGAGGATTTCATCTGCCCCGGGTGTCGTCGGATAGTTGGCGGCCTCGACGACGAGCCGCGCTTCTATCCGTGCTGCGTTCTCTTCGGTTATCTGGTTCTCGAGCGCGGCCGGGATGACGATGTCGGCAGGGGCTTCGAGAATCGCACGGCGGTCCCGCTGTTCTGCCCCCGGGAACCCGCTGATGCCGCCGGTCGCCTCTCGATGTTTGGCGACCGCCTCGACGTCGAACCCGTCGCGGTTGTAGATGGATCCGGAGGTATCGGCGAGGCCCACGATCAAGGCGCCCGCCTGCTGAAAGACGTTCGCTACTCCGGATCCCACATCTCCAAAACCCTGGACAACGACCCTTGCACCCGCAAGGTTCTCAATGCCCGGAACGTATCCAAAATCGAGGGTCCGCTGCGTCGCGGCCAGCACTCCATAGGCGCCGGCGTGCCTCCGCAAAGGTGAGCCGCCGAGATCGAGGGGCTTGCCCGTGACCACGGCGAGATTGTTCTCGCCCGGGTGAAGGACCGAGTATGTGTCGTATACCCAGGCCATTGTCTGCTCTCCGGTGTACAGGTCGGGACCGAGCACATCCTTGTGAGGACCGATCGTGTCTCCGATGGCCGCCACGTAACGCCTGGTGATCCGACGTCGCTCCTCTTCGGAGAGAGTCGTCGGGTCACAGCGGACGCCGCCGTGCGCACCCCCGAAGGGAACATCGGCAACGGCGGATTTCCAGGTCATGAGCGCCGCGAGCGCCCGGCAGTCGTTCTCACAGACCGAAGGGTGAAACCGAATCCCTCCTTTGGCCGGGCCCCTTGCTGCCGAGTTCAGCGCCCGGAATCCCTTGAAAACGTGCACGTACCCGTCGTCCATCACAACCGGAATCGCCACCTGGAGCACATGGTCGGGTTCTGCGAGCCACTCCGCAGTCCCGCGCCATCCCTTCAGGTCGGATGTGAAAGGTACGGCGGACTCGAAACGAATCCGCTCCGCTTCCAGGAGTTCGATCATCTCAATTACGTTTGTAATCCAAGGGAACGGATCAAGGTAGGGCCGAAGGACGTATTCGCTCTTCACGGCAGAGGGGAGAGCTGTCGCTCTAGTGTGGAGGAATCCGGAACAGGAGTACCGACCGATGACCGTACAACCGCCGGCACCGGATCCCCCGGCAGCGAAAGACGGCAGGCTGAAGAAGAAGTATTACGAATCCGAGTTGCAGCGCCTGCAGGTTGAACTCGTCAAACTGCAGGAGTGGATCAAGGAGCGCGGCCTCAAAGTCGTTGTTCTCTTCGAGGGACGAGACGCGGCGGGCAAGGGTGGCGTGATCAAGCGCATCACCGAACGCCTGAACCCGCGCGTTGCGCGAGTGGTCGCCCTGCCGAAACCGACTGAGCGAGAGCTCTCCCAGTGGTATTTCCAGCGCTATGTAGCCCACCTTCCGGCGGCCGGCGAAATGGTCTTGTTCGACCGCAGTTGGTACAACCGGGCCGGCGTGGAACGCGTGATGGGTTTCTGCACCGAGGACGAGTACCGCGAGTTCCTGCGCTCGTGTCCCGAGTTCGAGCGCATGCTCGTCCGCTCCGGCATCATCCTGCTCAAGTACTGGTTCTCGGTCAGCGATGAAGAGCAGGAACGCCGGTTCCAAGCACGGATCGAAGATCGCACCAAGCGGTGGAAGTTCTCACCGATGGACCTCGAATCACGACGCAGGTGGCTCGAATACTCGAAGGCCAAGGATGAGATGTTCGCTCATACCGACATCAAGCAGGCGCCCTGGTTCGCGGTGAACTCGGACGACAAGCGCCGGGCGAGGCTGAACACGATAAGCCACTTGCTCGAGAGCATCCCCTACGAGGATTTGACTCCCGAGCCCATCGACTTGCCTCCGCGCGACGATTCGTTCGCCTACGTCCGCCCCCCGATGGACGATCAGACGTTCGTCCCGGAGAGGTACTAGACGGCGGGGAGGCCGGCCCGCCGGCAGTGCTCGCCCCGGTGGCGAGCGCCGGGGAGCCGGCTCCGAGTCGGCTCAGCCGAGGCCTCCAATGTCTATGTCGTAGGCCCGATAGACCAGATCTGCGCCCTTCTGGCGGTGACGGGAGACCTTTCCCAGCAGAGCCAGGGTTCTCTCGCGAATGTCCTCGGTGGCGTCCTCCAACCCGTCCATCGGCATCGCGCCCAACATATGGATGATCTCGCCGATTTGCTCGTCCAGCTCCCGGTGCTCTTTCTTCAACATCTTGACCCGGTTCGACAGGCGCGGCGCTTGATGCACCAGGTCGGCCAGAAGACCGTCTTCGCCTTCGACTTCCCGGGTGTGATCCGCCAGGGCTCCCCGCAACCGGTGAAGCTCACCGTCGACGTGCTCGCGCCAGGCGGCGCCGCGCCCGATCGGAGATGCAATCGCGAACTCCAGACCGGCGGCGGCGTCCAGCAAGACTGCCCGATGTCTCCCCGCAGCGCTCAGAGCCTCGTTGCTCACGATTTCACCTCCTTCGCCGGCTCGACTTGAGCGTACTCCCAACATGCCAGAGGGCGTGGGCGCAGTCCAGGGCCAATTGTCACCGGATGGGCGCGACCATTCCGGCGATCGATTCATCGAGCGACGAAAGCGCCCGGGCAGTCCGATTCCAAGATTGCTCGAGGGCCCATCGGGTCTGGCTATCGGGAGCGGACCCGAGCTCGACCGGGATCGGGATCACCCGGAACGAACCGCGTTCTACCTTTGTGGGAATGAACCTGATCCCGCCGACTGAGAAGCCGTCATTGCCCTCGACGACGTCGAGGATCGCGATGACCCCGTCCTGGGTGGGCAGGCTGAAGAACTGGTTCGAAATGATATTGCCCAAACCGTAGAGGACGTACTTGCCGTTGATCATCTCAACGGCTTGAACGACGTGGGCATGGTGCCCGATGATGACATCGATATCGGGGGAGTCGAGCAGGGTACGGGCCGTGCTTCGCTGTCCTCTGGTGGGCGTTGATTGATACTCGTTGCCCCAATGGAGACTGACGACGACGAACTCTGCCCCGCGAGCACGCACGGCGGCGGCATCGGCGAGGATTCTCTCCTCGTCGATCAAGTTGACGAGCCAGGGCTGATCGGCGGGCAGACGAAAACCATTCAGCCAGTAGGCATAGGCCAGATGGGCCACCCGCACCCCGTTGACGTCGTAGACCCACCAGGCCGGCTCCTGCTCATGATCTGTGGTGCCTGCACGACCGAGGCCGGCTTCCTCCAGCAGGCCGAGAGTGTCGGCAACCCCTGTGCGGCGCCGGTCGAAGGAGTGATTCGAGGCGGTAGAACAGCCTTCGTAACCCGCGTTCGCAACGGCTGCGGCTATGGCTCCCGGCGACGAGAAGACCGGATATGAAGACAGATCGGCATCGTCGGCCGAGAGAGGCGTCTCGAGATGGCACAGCCCGAGGTCGGCGGCCGAGATGATCGGTTCGATCGACGCAAACATCGGACCGAAGTCGAATCCATCGTCACCGCCGTACCTTGCCGCCTGAGCCATAACGGGAATGTGGGGAAGGATGTCGCCGGTGGCGGCGATCCGGAACGATCTCCGCTCCGACACCTCGGGCAAGTCCAGATCGGCTGCCGAGGCCAGGACGAACGCAAGGGTCGCGCGATCGATGGGCATATCAACCCGCAAGGAGTGAATCGCAGCGAGGCGCGTCGACAAAGCTCCGATCACCACGGACGCCGGCACCGAGAGAGCAGAGCAGAAGGCACCAGTGCAAGCCAGGTCCGGCACCCTGCCGAGCACCTTCGACAACCCCTCTGCGACCTCACTCCACGACGCCCGAGCCGTCGGACAGAACCGATCCGGCTCGAGCCGGTCGCATCCATCCAGCAACCCGGCTGCGACCGCCGCCTCGATGTGAGCCTCTGCCGGGTGGCCGTCGTCGTCGACGAAAGATCCTCCCGGGCCCGGCGCAGGGCTTGCAGAAGCCGCGCCGGCGGGTACCGCCAGCAAGGCCGCGATCACCGAAAGAGCGACCATCAGAGTTCGCAAATGCATGGCATACCAACGATACGCCGGCTTGGAGTCCGGGGCGTGGCAGACTCCCCTCAGAGAAGAGGAAGGTCAATGCCGTACCGCACCATCATCGAACCATTCCGCATCCACAGCACCCAGGCCATCAATCTGCCCACCCGCGAAGAGAGGGAAGAAGCGCTGGGACGCGCCGGTTTCAATCTGTTCGGACTTCATGCCGATGAAGTCATCATCGACCTGCTCACCGACTCTGGTACGGGCGCTATGTCTGCCGAGCAGTGGGCGGGGATGATGGTCGGGGACGAGTCGTACGCAGGGAGTCGCTCGTTCTACCGCTTCCTCGATGTCGTGCAAGGAATCACCGGGTTGCCGGAGATCATCCCGACGCACCAGGGAAGGGCGGCCGAGAGGATTCTGTTCTCGGTCATGGTCAAGGCGGGCGATGTCGTGCCCAACAACACACACTTCGACACGACTCGCGCCAACGTTGAATACCAGGGGGCTGAGGCCCGGGATCTGGTCATCGCCGAGGGGAAGGATCCGTCGGCCGTCCACCCGTTCAAGGGCAACATGGACCTGGAGGCACTCGAGCGGACTATCGCCGAGGTCGGCGTCGAGCGGATTCCTCTGGTGATGGTGACGGTCACGAACAACTCCGGAGGCGGTCAGCCGGTCTCGATGGAGAACCTGCGCGCAGTCCGGGACGTGTGCAGCCGTCATGGGATCCCCTTCTACCTGGACGCATGTCGATTCGCAGAGAACTCATGGTTCATCAAGCTGCGCGAACCGGGCTACGAGGACCGCACGCCGCGTGAGATCGCAGCAGAGATGTTCTCGCTGGCGGACGGATGCACGATGTCTGCCAAGAAGGACGGCCTTGCCAACATCGGTGGGTTTCTGGCGATGAGGGACCCGCAGGTGGCCGCAGCCTGCCGGAACCTGCTCATCCTCACGGAAGGCTTTCCGACTTACGGGGGTCTGGCCGGATACGACCTCGAAGCAATCGCCCAGGGCCTCGAGGAGGTCCTCGACGAGGAATACCTGCGCTACCGGATCCGGTCGACCGAGTACCTGGCGGAGAAGGTGTCGGCCGCCGGCGTTCCCATCGTCCGTCCGGCCGGCGGCCACGCGGTTTATCTCGACGCAAGGGGATTCCTTCCCCACATTCCACCCTCCCAGTACCCGGCCCAGGCCCTGGCGGTCGAGCTCTACAGGGACGGCGGTGTCCGGGGAGTCGAGATCGGATCGGTGATGTTCGGAACCGTGCACGCCGATGGAACCGAAACACCGGCCGCCATGGAACTGGTCCGACTGGCGATTCCACGGCGGACCTATACACAGAGCCATATCGACTACGTCGGCGAGGTCGTCGTCTCCGTCGCAGAGCGTGCCGAGTCGATCGGCGGATACAGAATCATCGAACAAGCACCGTGGCTCCGTCACTTCACGGCGAGATTCGAACCGGTATGAATCGAGCCGGGAGCCTGGTGTCGTGCCGGCGGCCGGGTGCACTTGTGGTCGAGTATCTCGTTAGCGGACGAGACCGTTAGCCTGCCCTCGATGACGATACGGGTAATGCTCGCCGACGACCACGCGCTCGTGCGCGGTGGACTGCGCGCGCTCCTCGAAGGCGAGCCGGACATCGAGGTAGTCGGGGAAGCGGAAACCGCGGCCGGTGCGGTTGAGCTGGCCGGAGAAACCCAGCCCGATCTCGTGGTGCTCGACGTCAACCTCCCGGACGGCTCGGGTGTCGACGCCTGCCGGCAGATCCGCGATAAGTGGGACAACATTCAGGTTGTCATGCTCACGGCGTTCGCAGACGAGCAAGCATTCGTGGATGCCGTCACGGCGGGTGCTCTCGGGTTCGTCCTGAAACGCACGAAAGCGTCGGACCTCCTATCGGCGGTACGCAAGGCGGCCGCCGGTGAGACGCTGCTCGACTCCGAGCTGAAGGACCATATCTTCTCCCGAGCCCACGCCGGGCGGGACTCCGATCCGCTTCTCGCCGAGTTGTCTCCGCAGGAACGCAAGATCCTCTCGAGGATTGCCGATGGGAAGACGAACCGAGAGATCGCCGCTGAGATGTACCTGGCTCAGAAGACGGTGAAGAACTACGTCTCGAATCTCCTGCGCAAACTGCAGATGAACAATCGCGCCGAAGCCGCTGCCTACGCGGCCAGACTGGAAGCACTCCGCGAATCGGACGACTAGCCGGTTCCGGGCTCACTCGGATTGGAGAGCCGCGCCGATCCTGTCGACAAAACCTTTGACGCTGCTCTCTGCCAGGCGATGCATGAGGACCTTGTCCAAGGCGCGACCGAGAGCTCCCAGAGGAGGTTCGTAGGTGCCGCGAAACGCCAGCTGGGTGTGGTCGGGCCCGATGGCGGCCAGAATCAGGCTCCCCTCCATCTTGGGGAAGAGGCTCGTGGCCCCGGTTGCCTCCCAGACCACCGGTACCGAGGTCTCCCCCTCCTCGGTGACGGGATCACCAACACGCATACGGACGGTCTTGGCCACCGTTGCCGGACTCTTCCCGATCGAGATACTCGCCCGCAGTTCCTCGCCGTCGCGATAGGCCGACTCTGCCCATACGCCGAAGTTGGCGAAGAAGGACCGGAAGCGCGGCGCGACGGCCGTTACCGGTTTCCCGATTTGGACGTAGTAGTAGATGAACACGATGCGACCTCGACAGCACCAAACCACCGACACTCCGATCTGACCAGGGCCGAAAGTCATGGAATCCAGGGAAACGGCGATACACGAACAGGCCGGCTACCGATTGGTAACGTGGGCGGATGACCAGTCGCCTCCCCGCACACAAGCGCCGCCAGCAGATCCTGGACGTGGCTCTTCAGGAGTTCTCGGGTGCGGGTTATCACGCAACCACGATGGACGACGTCGCTGCGTCGGCCGGAGTGACGAAGCCCGTTCTCTACCAGCATTTCAGCTCCAAGCGGGCTCTGTACATTCACCTGGTAGATGACGTCGGCAAACGCATGGCGGCGGCCATAACCAACCGGACCGCATCGGCCGAATCCCCCCGCCGGCAAGTTGAAGCCGGAATCGGCGCATACTTCGACTTCGTCGCCGAGAACCGGGAGGCATTCCTCCTGCTCTTCGAGGGCGCCGACCGCAGCGACTCGGACGTAGCGGAGGCAGTGGATCGTATCGAGGACAGCATGGCCGAACTCGTTGCCCCGCTCATTGCCGCCGGGATCGAAGCCGACCAACAGCGGGCGCTCGCCTATGGGATCGTCGGCGCAGCTGAAGCCGCCGGCCGCGCCTGGGCAACGGCGAAACTCTCCGTCGAACCGGCCAGGCTGGCGGCCGAGATCTCGGAACTGGTCTGGTCGGGTCTCAGGGGCATCTCCCCGCACTAGGCCCCGGTTGCCGGCACCGTCCAACCCGCCCGATACGGACGTCCGGTCGTCTTAAACGATCCGCATGCCGGAGATCGACCGGGCGACAACGAGACGCTGGATCTCGCTGGTACCTTCGAAGATCGTGAAGATCTTGGCATCGCGGGACCATCGTTCCACCGGGTGTTCACGAACGTAGCCCGAGCCGCCGAGAATCTGAATCGCCTCTTCGGTGGTGCGGACGGCCACCTCGCCGGCCTTCAACTTGGACATCGAACCCTCACCCGCTTCGAACGGTTTGCCGTTTCGAGCCATCCAGGCGGCCCGCCAAACCAGGAGACGGGCGGCGTCGATCTCAGTGCGCATATCGGCGAGTTTGAAAGCGATTGCCTGGTTCATGATTATCGGACGACCGAACTGCACGCGTTCCTTGGCGTACTCGAGCGCGTATTCGTAGGCAGCCCTGGCGACACCAAGAGCCTGGGCGCCGACCACGGGCCGCGAGGCTTCGAAAGTCGACATAGCTCCTTGCTTCCTGGAGCTCTTCCCCTCTCGCGCTCTGGCGAGCCGCGCGTCGAGCCTCTCCTTGCCGCCGAGGAGCATTCGACCCGGGAGCCTGACATCGTCGAGTACCACTTCGGCGGTGTGCGAAGCGCGGATCCCATGTTTCTTGAACTTCGAGCCCTGGGAGAAACCGGGCGTTCCGGGCGGAATGATGAAGCTTGCCTGACCTCTGGACCGTAGCTCGGGTTCGACGGACGCCACCACAACATGAACATCGGCGATGCCCCCGTTGGTGATCCAGGTCTTGGTCCCGTTCAATACCCATTCGTCGGTCGCCTCGTCATAGACGGCTCTGGTCCTGAGAGCGGACACGTCCGACCCGGCATCGGCTTCGCTAACGGCATAGGCAGCAACCCTCGGATCATCAGCCGTTCCGAAGCATTGCGGAACCCATTCGGCAACCTGATCCGGGGTTCCGGCCGCAGTGATGCCGGCCACGGCCAGCGTGCTCCCGAAGATGGACAGACCGATACCGGCATCGCCCCAGAACATCTCCTCGGCTACGAGCGGAAGGGTCAACCCGGTGGAGTCGCTGAAAGCATTGAAGAAGAAGTCGAATGAGTAGAGGCCGATCTTGGCCGCCTCCTGGATGATCGGCCAGGGGGTCTCCTCCCGCTCATCCCACTCTGCCGCGGCCGGACGGACAACCCGTTCCGCGAAGTCGTGTACCCACTTCTGAAGTTGAATCTGATCTTCGTTCAGCTCGAGTGAAAACTCCGCCATTGGTGCTCCCAAAATCTAGTTACCACATGGTAACTTAACTTGAGGAGTGACGGGGAACCCAGTTTCTCGGCAATACTGATGATCCCCACGCGCTTCAGCATTGCCGAGAAAAAACACCGCAGAGATCAACTCAGCTGGCCCGTCGGATCCGGACGCCCCGCTTGCGGCGCAGGAGGCGGCGCTCGCGGGAAGTCAGCCCACCCCACACGCCATCCCTTTGGCCGGTCTCAACCGCATAGGAAAGGCATTCCTCCCGCACCGGACATGCCCCACAGACTGCCTTGGCGGCGCGGACCTGGGACGGTTCTGCCTCGTTGGCCGGAAAGAACAAATCGTCAGCACGACCCGAACAGGCAGCGAGTTCACGCCATTCTGATCCGAGATCCGACAATGTCTCATGTCCGAGCACGCGCGCTCCTTCCGTAAGGTAGTGATAACGCACGCCGTGGCCGGAATGTTCCCCGGTTTCGCGAATGTTCATCTGGCCGCGCAGGCCTATGGTGCATCACATGGTGTTTGAACTCGAGGGCATCGAAGTCAACGGCGCCAACGGCCGGCAACGGTTGTCGATTGACGGGCTGCGCCTCCCATCGAACGGCATGACCGTGATCGTGGGCCCGTCGGGCGCAGGTAAATCCACACTGTTGCGCCTCTTCAACCGGCTGGAGAACCCGGACGGCGGCCTGATCCGGTTCCACGGTCGGCCGATCGGCGAGACCGACCCACTCGACCTCCGGCGCGCGGTGGGAATGGTGTTCCAGGAACCCGTCCGGTTCCCCGGAACCGTGTTCGACAACCTGAGAGAAGCCGACCCATCGATCGACGAGCGCACTGCCGAGTCGCTCCTCAAACGGACCGGCCTCGACGGTACTTTCCTGACCAGGCCGGCAGATGAACTCTCCGGAGGAGAGGCGCAGCGAATGTGCATCGCCCGCGCACTGGCGACCGGCCCCACGGTCCTCCTGATGGACGAGCCGACTTCTTCGCTCGACCCGGCGGCAACCCGCCAGATCGAAGAACAGGCTCTGGCACTGGCCGAGACGGGCGTTCCCGTCTTGTGGGTAACCCACGACACCGGGCAGATGCATCGCATCGCCTCTCACGTCATCTGCCTGATAGATGGATCCGTTGCCTATGAAGGCCCGGCAATCGACATGCCGGCTGCGCCGGACCCCCGAATAGCCGAGTTCCTCGCGGAGCGGCCGTCGTGAGCACTGCAGACGTAACGACCCTCGGTTTGACCGCCTCGCTGATCCTTGTAGTCGTGGCCATCGGAATCTCCGCTACCCAGAGGCTCGGACTCGAGCGCGACATCGTCTGGGCCACGGTCCGGTCGCTCGTGCAACTGCTGTTCGTGGGTGTCGTGCTGGCGTTCGTCATCGATCCCGGACAACCGCTGATCCTCTCATGGGCATGGGTGGCCGCCATGGTGGCCTTTGCCGGCGTCGTCATTCACCGCCGTGCCCCGGAGATACCGGGTGTGTTGTTTCTCGGAATGGTCGCCATCGGCTCAGCCGCCGCCGTCACCCTGACGGTCATCTTCGGACTGGGAGTCTTCCCTCTCGAGGGTCGCACGCTCGTGCCGCTGGCGGGGATGATGGTCGGCAACTCCATGAACGCCACCGTGCTCGCCGCCCGTCGGGTTGTCGACGAGTTGGCCGACAATCGTCCCGGGGTCGAAGCTCGCCTCGCTCTGGGGCAGTCCGCCCGGCAGGCGAGCCGCAGCTATCTGCGGTCGGCCCTCCGAACGGCCCTTACACCTCAGATCGAAACCACCAAGGCGGTGGGTCTGGTATTCCTACCGGGTGCCATGACGGGTCTCATCCTCGCGGGGGTCGACCCGATCGAAGCGGTTCGCGTCCAGGCGGCAATCATGTACCTGATACTCGGATCAGTTGCCACCACCGCGACGGTCATGACGCTCGGCATAGGCCATCGCCTCTTCACGCCGGATCACCGTCTGATTCGACTGCCGCGCTCTTGACCTCCGGATTGCCCGTGCCGGACATCCACGTAAGCAGCGCGGCAAGTGCCATGGCCGCCACGAGGCCCACCAGGGGAACCTCATAGCCTCCGGTTGCATCCCGAAGGACTCCAACGCCCGCCGGACCGGCTGCTCCGATGATCGCGGCAAACGTCCACTGGACTCCCATTATCCGGCCGTAAGCGGGACCGGAATACCACGCAGACATGACCATTGCCCGAAGCGGGAGCATCGCGCCGAAAGAGAGCCCGAAGAGAATGAAATGGGCTCCCATCTGCCAGTCGGCACCGACGGACACCGCAAGTGCCAGTGCCACCGTCACGGCAACCATTCCGGCCGCATGAACCGATGTGGGCCTTCGCCTTCCGGCGATGAACGGTGAGGCGTAGCGACCGGGCAGACTCAACGCGGAGGCCACCGCAGCCCAGACTGCCACCGAGGCCACCACAAACCCGGCCTCCTCGAACCGGGCTACCCGGTGCGTGATGATCGACTGCAGGGTGCCGAAGCTCAGCAGCATGCCGACCGTGTAGAGAACGAAACGGCGATCCGACACCAACGAGCGAAGAGAGAAGGACACGTGATCACCGTGACGAGCTTCGCCTGCACCCCCGGGCAGGAAGACCAAGGAGGTGAACCATCCGACGGCGAGGAGCAGACACCCGAGCGCCGCTGCAGCTCCTCTCCACCCGAACCAGGCCACCAGCCTTTCCGTCAGGGGAATGAAGATCGTGCCGGAGATTCCGCCGATAACCGTCAGGGTGGCGAGAGCTCGCGCCCGGTGTCGTACCGAGAACCACTGATCGACGGCGATGAACGCCGGTTCGTAATAGGTCATGGCGCCGGCCGGCCCGATCAGCAACCACCAGGCGCCGAGCACATGCCAGGGTTCTCGAGCAGCAGAGAAGGCGAGAAGCCCCAGAAAGCCGAAGGCCGACCCGATCCCGAATACCAAACGAACGCCGTGTTTGTCGGCGAACCGGCCGACCGGAAAGGCCAGCAGGCCGCCGACCAGGGCTGCACCACCGTATCCCACGGAGAGGACGGTCGTGCTGAAGTCGGTGCCTGCGGCATCCACCGTGAGGAACACCGAAAAGCCGTAGAACATGACACCGAAAGCCACCATCACCGTCGTTGCGAGAGCAACGATCGCCGGCCACGAGAATCGGTCCATGTACGCAGGCTAGGGGGAGGGGTCTTGCGATGGCTCCACGGCGGATAGCTTCCTCGGAGCCGTTAGCCTTCCGCCATGCACGAAGATCTTCGAACCGCCATCGACAACCTGTTTCCCTCTCTCCAGTCGGCGCTGGAAGACCTCGTCCGAATCCCATCGATCAGCGCACCTTCCTTTGACGCCGCGGAAGTCCGGAGGTCGGCCGAAGCGGTTGCCGACCTACTATCGGAAGCTGGATTCGAGACGGTTCGCCTGCTCGAGGTGGAGGGGGCCCACCCGGCGGTCTTCGCAGAGATTCCTGGGCCCGACGGTGCTCCAACCGTCCTGCTCTACGCACACCACGACGTGCAGCCGGTCGGGGACCCCAACGACTGGGATCGAGATCCCTTCGATCCGGTCGAAGTAGGCGGGCGCTTGTACGGGCGTGGCTCGTCCGACGACAAGGCCGGCCTCGTCGTGCATCTCGGAGCGGTGAAGGCGCACAACGGCCGTCCTCCGGTGGGTGTCAAAGTGATCGTCGAGGGCGAGGAGGAGATCGGGTCAACCCACCTGGGTGAGTTCCTGAGCAACTACCGCGATCTACTGGCAGCCGACGTCATCGTCATCGCGGATTCGGGCAACTGGCGAGTCGGTCAACCTGCGCTGACGACGTCGCTGCGCGGACTGGTCGACTGTACCGTTGAGGTCAGAACTCTCCGACATGCCGTCCACAGCGGACTCTTCGGAGGAGTGATCCCTGATGCGCTGACCGTTCTGGCCCGTCTGCTGGCCACTCTTCATGACGCGGACGGAAACGTTGCCATCCCGGGGTTGGTCTTCGGCGAGTCAGACACCCTGGATCTGACCGAGGAGGAGATGCGCAGCCAGGCGGACACGGTCGAGGGATTGGAACTGATCGGTTCGGGCCCTCTGACTTCACGCATCTGGACGCAGCCCGCGGTCGCGGTGCTGGCCATCGACGCTCCGGCGGTCGGGAACGCAGTGAATGCCCTTGTACCGGCGGCGCGCGCCAAAGTGAGTTTGCGCATCGCCCCCGGGGACAATCCGGAACATGCGATGAGCGCCCTCGTGGCCCATCTCGAACAGAACGTCGAGTGGGGAGCCGAGGTGAATGTGATACCCGGCGTGATGGGTGAAGCCTTCGCTCTCAAGACGACCGGGCGGACGAACGATGCGTTCCGCGCCGCCTTCGAAGAAGCCTGGGGTCGCGAAACGGTCAATATGGGCGTCGGCGGGTCCATACCGTTCGTAGCAGCCTTCTCGGAGACCTTCCCGAACGCGACAATCCTTCTCACCGGAGTAGCGGACCCAACAAGCAGAGCTCACGGGCCCAACGAGAGCGTTGATCTCGACGATGTGAAGAAGGGGGCTCTGGCGGAAGCAATCGCCCTGCGATTGCTCGCACGGTGAGTTTTCTCGGCAATACTGGCTACCTCTACGCGCAACAGTATTGCTGAGAAAAGGCACACCCGATTCTCGGCAATACTGTGGCTCTCCACGCGCAACAGTATTGCTGAGAAAACTCTTGGAGATCACACT
The DNA here is from genome assembly GCA_035471805.1 of Acidimicrobiia bacterium. Taxonomy (NCBI): domain Bacteria; kingdom Bacillati; phylum Actinomycetota; class Acidimicrobiia; species Acidimicrobiia bacterium. The sequence goes on from DATIPS010000029.1 coordinate 60,236, forward strand.
CCGCCGGCGAAACCGTGCCCCTTCCATGCCTCGAACACCACGATGGCCACCGCGTTCGACAAGTTGAGGCTGCGGGAACGGGGCAACATCGGGATTCTCACTCGGCGGTCCAGCAGCCGGGACTCGAGCACGGTGTCCGGCAGTCCGTCGGACTCAGGGCCGAACAGCAACGCATCGCCCGGCCGGTAATCCACTTCCGAATAACGCCCTTCCCCGTCGCGAGTGAAGGCGATCACCCGTGCAGGAGCCACGGATTCGACGAAGTCCTCCAGTGAGGCGTGTTCCCGCACGTCCGCCCATTCCCTGTAGTCGAGACCGGCGCGCCGGAGCCTCGTGTCGTCCAGGTCGAAGCCCAGTGGATGTATCAGGTGGAGCCGTGTACCGGTGTTGGCGCACAGGCGCATGATGTTGCCGGTGTTCGGCGGGATCTCAGGCCGGAAGAGGACAACTTCGAACATGGTCAGAAGAGACGGAGCGTGTTCGATTCGGCTCCCCGCAACTCGTCGAAATCTACTTCGATGCAGGTTATCCGACGCGCTTCCGCCAGAACCTTGGCCTGCGGCGTGATCGACTGCGCGGCGAAGATCCCTCTCACGGGAGACAACCGGGCGTCGAGGTTGAGGCGCTCCAGGTAGCGAGCCAGCTGTTCGACTCCGTCGATTTCACCGCGACGCTTGATCTCGACGGCAACGGTCCCGCCGGCGGCGTCCGAGCAAAGCAGGTCGACCGGACCGATATCCGTGAAGTACTCGCGCCGGATCAGCTCCAGGCCCTCCTCCAATACACCCGGTTGGTCCGCCAGCAACTCCTGGAGATGCGCCTCGACTCCGTCCTTCTGCAGACCCGGGTCTTCACCCAGTTCCATCGTCGCGTCGGAGAGGATCTCCTCGAATCGGATTGTGAGACGTTCCCCTTTCGGGTTCGTGACGACCCACTCGTCGATGCGCTCCTCGAGGTAGTTGGGAGCATTCATCCAGTTGAGGGGTTTGTATGCCCCGCCGTCGGCGTGCACCGCAACGCACCCGTCGGCCTTGACCATTATGAGACGGATGGCCGGCGGCAGGTGTGCGTTGAGCCGCCCCTCATAATCAACACTGCATCTGGCCACGACCAATCTCACGGCCGCGAGCGTAGCCAGTCGTGAGCAATTCGTCGGCGGCCGGCGGGAGCCAACCCTGATATCTTCTCCCCCATGCACGACACGGCTGCCAAATACCTCTCCGCGCTTCACACCCTCCTCTATCGCACAACCGGGGGAAGGGTCGGCCGGCGGCTCGTCGACAACGACATGCTCCTGCTGACCACGAGGGGCCACTCGACCGGCAAGGCCCACACGGTTCCGTTGCTGTACCTCGAGAACGGCACTTCGCTGGTTGTAATCGCATCCTGGGGAGGGAGACCCAACCATCCCCACTGGTACCGGAACCTCCTCCATACTCCGGAGGCAGTGGTCCGACTTCCGGGCCGTTCGTTTCAGGTGATTGCCAGGACCGCCTCGTCGGAAGAGAGACGGAGCTGGTGGCCCAGAATCGTCGAGGCGTACGACGGCTATGAGACTTATCAAGCGCGGACCGGCCGTGAGATTCCGGTCGTGTTCCTGGAAGAGGCTGGGCGCCGCCGACCGCTCTGATCGGCTCTGATCCGTCCCGCGGCCCCGAACGGTCACCTCGACCGGTGAGATTCTCTCCCGAGTAGAGACATCTCTCGATTCGCGGGAGAATGAGCAGGACGAAAGAGGTAGATCTGTGACAACAATCACTTCGGCTGCGGCGTCGGCGCGCCGCGTAACCAAGATCTTCGGTGAGGGCGAGACGGCAGTCAGAGCCCTCGACAACGTCGACGTCGCTTTCGAGAAGGGGCGCTTCACCGCGATCATGGGGCCATCCGGATCGGGAAAGTCAACCCTTCTCCACTGCATGGCCGGACTCGACCGGGTCTCGGAGGGCAAGGTCTTCATAGGCGATGTCGATCTCACGGACCTGGCCGACAAACCCCTGACGCGGCTCCGGCGCGACAAGGTGGGCTTCGTGTTCCAGGCGTTCAATCTGGTGCCGACGTTGAACGCGAGCGAGAACATCACGCTCCCGATGGACATAGCCGGCCGCAAGCCGGACCCGGAGTGGCTCGACCACATAATCGACATCCTCTCTCTCGGCGACCGCCTGTCCCACAAGCCGTCCGAACTGTCCGGCGGCCAGCAGCAACGCGTCGCGGCTGCCAGAGCACTCGCCAGTCGCCCGGAAATCATCTTCGCCGACGAACCCTCCGGCAACCTCGATTCGAGATCCGGGACTCAACTGCTCGAGTTCATGAAGCAAGCCGTGCAGGATTACGGTCAGACGATCGTGATGGTCACGCACGACCCGCTGGCCGCAGCACACTCAGACCGTGTTGTCTTCCTGGAGGACGGCCGTATCGCGGGGGACATGTACGACCCGAACGCCGAGCGGATCCTGGATCGCATCAAGACGCTGGAAGGCTGAGGGATGCTCCGGGCGGCCCTCAAGAGCATCTGGGCTCACAAGATCAGATCGGGGCTCCTTTCGCTGGCGATCCTGGCCGGGGTGAGCTTCGTTGTCGCAGCCTTCGTGTTCACAGACACGATCGGCGAGGCTTTCGACGATCTCTTCTCGGAGGCCTTCTCGGCCACCGACATCCAGGTGAGGCGGGAGGTCGACCCCGACCTGAGCTTCGGGCTGCCCGAGCGGATGCCGGAGGACCTTGTCGAGCAAGTGAGCAAGGTCCAAGGCGTCGACGGCGCCTGGGGAACGGTGTTGTCACCGTACGGTCAGATCCTCGATGCACAGGGCGACCTGCTCCCGACTGCCGGGCCCCCCACCTTCGTGACTTCGTGGTCGGGCGGCCCTTCCCAGTTCACCATTCGCGACGGCCGTCCTCCGACGGGCGCGTCGGAGTTGATGCTCGACGTTGGCACGATCGAACGTGCCGGCTTTGCAGTTGGAGACACGGTGGAAATGCTCATCGGGGGACCAAAGCAGAGCTTCACGCTCGTGGGAAGCCTCGGTTTCGGCGAGGCCGACAATCTGCTGGGAACCAGTTGGGCCCTGTTCGACCTCGAGACCGCTCAGCAGTTGCTCGACGCCGCCGGTCAGGTCGATGCGATCGAGATAACGATCGAGCCGGCCGGCGACCTGGATTCCGTGATCGCCGCGGTGGATGCGGTGCTGCCGCCGGGAATCGAGGCGGTGAGCTCCCAGAGTGTCGCCGAGGAGCAGACGGCGCAGGTCAAAGAGGGCCTGGGATTCCTGAACACACTGCTCCTCGCCTTCGCCGGCATCTCTCTCTTCGTGGGTGTATTCGTCATCTACAACGCCTTCAGGATCGTTGTCGCCCAGAGAACACGGGAGCTGGGTCTCCTGCGCGCGATCGGTGCAACCCGCGGGCAGGTGACTTCATCGGTTCTATTCGAGTCCGCGGTCACCGGACTCATAGCCTCTCTGTTCGGAGTCGGCGCAGGCGTGGTGCTGGCGATGGCGATGCAGGTACTGATCGAGGTGGCCTTCGGGGGCGACCTACCCTCGGGCGGCCTGCAGCTGCAGGTGCGAACCGTGCTCGTGGCTCTGGCTACCGGGCTCACCGTCACCATGATCTCAGCACTCTTGCCGGCAGTCCGCGCCTCGCGCATCTCCCCCATGGCGGCGTTGCGTGAAGTGCCGACCGCCGGCACCAGAAAGTCCTGGCGCAATCGGGTGATCGGCGGAACGCCCATCGCCCTGCTTGGTGCGGCGGCGATTGCAGGCGGGTTGACCGGACTGGACGTCGCCGATATGTCTCCGGCGCTGCTGGTGGGAATCGGAGCCGGATTCGTGTTCATAGGCACCTACGTTCTGAGCCCTCTGGTGGCGAGACCGGTTGCACGTCTGATCGGGATCCCGATGCGTGCTCTGTCGAACGCCACCGGAAACCTCGCGCAGCGGAACGCCGCACGAAGCCCGCGGAGAACCGCGGCGACGGCCGGCGCGCTGATGATCGGCCTCGCACTCGTGGCGACTGTGTCGATCCTCGCCGCTTCGACGCGGGACACCGCGACCACCGCCATCGAGGAAGCCTTCACCGCCGACCTGCTGCTGCAACCGCCCGGCTTCGGATTCATCGGATTCAGTTCGGATGCCTTGTCGGAGGTGGCGACCCTGGACGAAATCGAGTTGGTCACCGGCGTGCGAGCGGGACCGGCGAAAGTGCTCGGTTCGACGACCCTCGTCGCCGGCGTGGATCCGGCCGTGGTGGGCGAGTTCCTCGACGTTGAGACGGTCGATGGGTCGTTCGAGAGCCTCGGCGGCAACCTGATCGCCACGACCCGGTCCGTCGCCGATGACAAGGGCCTGGAAGTGGGCGATCCGGTCGACATCGGCTTCGCACGCACTGGTGCACGAGTCTTCGAACTGGGGGCCATCATCGACATTGCCAGCGCAACCGATGTTTCGTGGTTCATGGCCAGCGCGACTTTCTCCGCCAACTACATCGAGGACAGCATCACGCAGGCCTACGTACGGCTGGCGGAAGGTGTCTCGATAGATAGCGGAAGAACGACGATCGAGGCCGCCCTCGAACCGTTCCCCGGTATTGAGGTGATCGATCAGGAAGAGTTGCGCAATCAGATCGCCTCTCAGATCAACCAGGTCGTCTACCTGATCTTTGGACTGCTGGCGATGTCGGTCTTGATCGCCTTGCTCGGCATTCTCCTCACTCTGTTGCTCTCGGTGTATGAGCGCACACATGAGATCGGACTTCTCCGCGCGATCGGGATGAGCAGACCACAAGTGAGGAACATGATCGGATTGGAGTCGGTCATCATCGCGATCTTCGGCGCGCTGCTCGGTGCCGGGCTCGGCATGGCTTTCGGCTGGGCGCTGGTTGCGGCGCTGGCAGATCAGGGTCTTCAGCTGAGCATCCCCTGGGCCTGGCTGTTCACCGGCTTTCTCGGCGCGGCGCTCGCCGGAATCCTCGCCGCGGCCTGGCCGGCCTATCGGGCGTCGAACCTGGACGTTCTCGAGGCAATCTCCTACGAATAGCCGAAGGCGGCCGGCAGCAGAGAGCACACGGGCTGAGAGAAGCACACGCCCTCGAGCCGGAACGCGCCCCGTCACCGGAGCGCCCGTTTGAGAGACGGGCCCTACTCGGTCTCAGCTGCCGTCAACTTGGTGGGGCGGGTAACGATGTAGGCGACCACGGCGAGTGCGAGAGCGACCATTGCCGCCCGCCCTGCAGCTGATTCGACGGCTACGAGCAGGGTGAGGCTGAAAGAGAGGGCAATTGCCGAGACGGCGATGACCTTCGCTCTGACGGTGAACCCCAAGCCGGCACGCCAGTCACGGATGATCGGACCGAACAGTGGGTGCCCGACCAACCAGGTGTCGAAGCGTTCAGAGGACCGGCTGAAGAAGAACCCTGCCAGTAGGACGAGCGGCACGGTGGGAACGATCGGCAGCACTGTGCCGGCGATCGCAAGACCGATCGACAGCAAACCGGCTCCCAAGTACAGGTGGCGGACGATGCCGAGTCTCATCATGAGCCAGGAGCTTATGACAATGAAATACCAACGCGATGTCGGAACAAACCGCGACGGCGGCCGGCTGGTACTTTCCGAATCCTCCGGACCTTGCTCGCCGTCCCGATTTGTCGCCGACGGCCGAGATCTTGGTACTCTCCACAAACGTGGCAGACAAACAGACCTACCCGAGTTGGTTGCACTCCGAGCGTTTCGTGCCGCGCCGCTTCATGCGGCCGGTCATGCGCTTCGCCGACACGGAGGCTTCGTCCGGAATAATGCTGCTCATCGCAGCCGCCATTGCCCTCATCTGGGCAAACGCGCCGTTCGGCGAGAGCTACGCGGAGTTCTGGGAAGGCACTCATATCTCGATCGAGTTCGGGAACTGGCTGCACTTCGACGAAAGCCTCCAGGAGATCGTCAACGACGGGCTGATGGCGATCTTCTTCTTCGTCGTGGGGCTCGAGATCAAACGTGAGCTCGTTTTGGGAGAACTCCGCGACCCGAAGGCGGCGGCTCTTCCGGCCGTGGCTGCTCTCGGCGGAATGGTCTTCCCTGCGCTGATCTACGTCGGCTTCGTCATGGGAACGGGCGGCGAGGCGATGGCAGGTTGGGGAGTCCCCATGGCAACCGACATCGCCTTCTCGATAGGTGTAGTTGCGCTGCTGGGATCCCGTGTCCCCGTCGGAGCGAAGCTGTTCCTCCTTGCTCTGGCGATCGCCGACGACATCGGTGCCATCACAGTGATCGCAGTCTTCTACACGGACGATCTCAGCCTCGCCTGGCTGGGAGGTGCGCTGGCCGGATTGGCCGTCATCGAAGCCGCCAAACGGGCAGGCGTTCGCAGCGCCGTGTTCTACGTCCCCATGGCAGTCGCAACATGGTTCTTCCTGCTGGAGTCGGGAGTGCACGCCACCCTGGCCGGTGTAGCGCTCGGACTGATGACTCCCAGCCGGCCGATGTTCTCGAGCGATGAGTTCGACAACAAGGCACGCCGGATCCTCGACACCTATCCGGCCCGCGCGACGACTCAGACTGCCCGTGAGCACGTCGACTACGAAGCCCGGCAGTTGACGGCTGTGGCACACGAGTCGATCGCTCCTCTCAGCCGCCTGGAGCACCGGCTGCTGCCCTGGAGTTCCTTCGCGATCGTACCCATCTTCGCCCTGGCGAACGCGGGCGTTCGGTTCGCAGGCGTGGACCTGGTCGACGCAGTCACCCATCCGGTCGCCCTCGGTGTGGGAGTCGGCCTCGTCGCCGGCAAGATGTTCGGCGTGAGCCTCTTCACGTTCGTTGCAGTCAAGCTCAACATCGGCAGACTTCCACGGGGTACGACCTGGCAGCATGTGTGGGGTCTCGCCCTGCTGGCCGGCATCGGCTTCACCGTTGCGCTGTTCATTGCCAGTCTCGCCTTCGACGACCCGACGCTGACAGACCGGGCGAAGACGGGGATCTTCCTGGGTTCGCTGACGGCCGGATTGGCCGGCTACTGGCTCTTGAGGCGGTCGAGCCCCGCAGTCTCGATGGACGGCGCAGATCAGGATAGACCCGCAGACGCTTTGTGACGGCTACGGTTGAGGTGTGCAACCCGCATCGATAATCACTTGCGTTGAGTGCGGAGGTCGAGCCCACCTGATCAGCTTCGCTCCACCGGAGCGGGACTACGAACCCGGAGATCAGCTGGTCTACAGGTGTGAAGACTGCATGGAACGCTTCGACGTCGTCAACGATGACACCGAGGCACCGGAGGATTTGTAGGGCCGCTCAAAGACCTCTGCGCCTGAGCTCGATCGCCGGACATCTATCCATGACGACGTCCAGGCCCGCCGCCTCGGCGCGGTCGGCCGCCTCCCGGTCTATCACGTCCAGTTGCATCCACACTGCCTTGGCACCGATCTCGATTGCCTGGTCGACGTGCACGCCGGCCAACTCGGACCGGCGGAAGATGTCGACGACGTCTACCTCGAGTGGAACTGAGGCCAGATCCGGGTAACTCTTCTCTCCGAGGATCTCGTCCTCGATCGGGTTGATCGGGATGATCGTCATCCCGATGGATTGGAGTCTGGCGGCGACTCGATAGGATGCCCGGTCCGGTTTCCCGGAGAGTCCGACGACCGCCCATGTCTTGGTCTCGGTCAGCAGTCGATCTATGGTTTTGGTGTCGTTCATGATTCCCAACGTACAACACACCGGGCCAATACGCACAGCGGCGGCTCGCCGGGGATTGTCCGAGTCTGCTTCGACCCGCCGGTTGTGCAAGAGCGGCCGAGCCGGGCATAATCGCAGTCCCTTGGGCGTTGACCCTTTCGAACCCGCCAGGAAGCTTCTCGAAAAATGATCTTCAAACGCCGCCGCAAGGCAGTACAGGCCGACTCGCTCCAGCAGATCGACGATCTGGTCGCGACCGGAAAACCGGTATTGATCGATTTCTTCCAGTTCGGCTGCGCGCCGTGCAGGGTCATGGACGGGATCGTCGATGAGATCGCCGATGAGTTCGGCTCCAGCGCCCACGTTGTGAAAGCCAACGTTGCCAAGGTTCCGGCCGCTGCACAGCGCTTCAAGGTGAGGGCAACTCCTACGTTCGTTCTGGTTTCGACCACGAACCGGCAGAAGAAACAGAACCGGCCGAACGGCAGCAAGGCAGTGCCGACACAGCGCTGGCGTGCGTCCGGCCTGGTCAAGAAGGATCAACTGCGCCGTGTCCTGGAGCGTGAAGGCGCTCGGCCGGTCGAGTCGTAACGGACCGTAGCTGCTGGACCCGGTTGGCGACCGACGGCCCAACGCCCGGCGCTCACATATGAGACGGGGCCAACGCGCTCGACACGCGTCCGGCCGTCAGAACCAGAACCGGCCGCGGCCCTCCGGCTCGGAGGTGAAGCCCCAGGCTTCGGTGATCAACCCGCTCTCGCTCATGCAGAAGACGTGGACCTCGTCTGCGGTGTAGCACTCTCCGTCGCGCTTCACCGTCGTATGGGCGAGCACGACGGTGTGGACATCGTTGGCGAGTATGTCGTGCACCTCGATCAGGAAGGAATCGTGGGTGTCGTGAGCGAGCTTGCGAAGAAACTCAACGATGTTGTCGCGTCCGATGTGGTCGCCGGCCAGGGGGGTGTCACCCGCAACATGCCAGACGGCGGTCTCCGAGAAGAGTTCGGCGAGATTCTCGAAGTTGTCCTCCGCGAACGCCTGATACTCACGCTTGATCCGTTCGACGTTCGGATGCTCGCTCATACCGCACCTCCTCGACTCCGAGTCTCGCGTGTTGAGTGTATCCGGGTCAAGATCGTGAGTAGTTTCCTTTCATGCAGATGTCCGATCCCATCCCGATGCAGGTCGAGCGGGCTGCCCTTCGGGCGTTTCCCGCTCTCGAAGAAGCAGGCCTCAATGGTTGGCTGCTTCGTTTCGCCAACGGCCAATCGCGGCGGGACAACTCTGTGCAAACGCTCTCTCATTCGGGCGTTGTCGCATCAGACGTCGCCGCAGCCGAGGCCTGGTACGGGAAGAGGGGAATCCCCGGCACGTTCCGGATGACACCGATGTCGCAGCCGGCCGGCCTCGATTCGGAACTCGAAGCCGCCGCATACCGGCGACAGGACCCGACCTCAGTTCAGACGCTGCACCTGGCCGGCAAGGGTTTGGCGGCAAACGAACGCATCGAGATCACAGACTCTCCTACCTCGACATGGTTCGACATCATCATGGAGTCGAGCCGGTACATGGCGGGGCGACGGCCAACGCTCGAACAGACCTTGCGGATGATCGAACCGCAGACGGCATTCGCTCTGCTGCGAGAAGCGGGAAGACCCGTCGCCACGGGTCTCGCCGTGGCAGACGGCGATCTGGTGGGACTGTTCAGCATCGCCGTGCTGCCGCAGTTCCGCAGGGCCGGGTACGGCCGGGCAATGTCGGAATCGCTGCTGGGCTGGGGCCGGGCCGCTGGGGCTTCAATCGCCTATCTACAGGTTATGCACGTGAACACTCCGGCCCTGGATCTCTACAGGAGTATGGGATTCGAGCCCCTCTACGACTACTGGTACCGGAGCCTGGCCGACCGGCCGCCCATGGTCGGGTGAACGGCTCCGTCTACTCGAGCCACTACGGGTGGATGGTTCCGCTCCGTCTCTGCGGTGATCGCCCGGCAACCCCGACTTCCCGCCCGTCTGTCATCCCACTTCGGACAGGAGAGTGACCTCCGGCGGGCCATCCATGAACTCACCCAACAGGCGACCGAGACTCTTGAAGTGGTCGCTTCCCCGGTGTGCCGACATCGCGGCTGCGTCTGCGTAACGCTCTATGAAGACGTAGACCGCGGGGTCGTCTCCCTTGTTCAGTGTGTAGAGCAGGCAACCCTCTTCATTGGCATTGACGGCTTCGACCAGTTTGAGAGCGACGTCCTCGAACTGGTCCTGACGGCCCTCTTTCACTCTTATCGTCGCCACGATGCTCTGTGTCATGATCTCTCCCCTTTCGATCAGATCGATCCTTTGCAGGCACTTGCCGGCGCTAACGCCAGCGGTGCGGGCGGTCTTGGAGGCTCTCGAAGCCCAACTCCTCGCAGAGGGACAGATACTCCTCTCGCGGGGCTCCCATCCACTCGAGGTCCTGGAGGTCCTCTTCGATTGGAACGTCGTAGCGAAGTGTGGTGAGAGTCCGGAAGAGCCGGGCGTCCTCGATGTTCTCCCGCAGGTTCTCCGCCAGACGGGCGGCACCGCGCACCGTCACCCGCCAACTTCGTTCATCCGGCGGGATCTGCTCGATGTGGCGGTATTCGGCCAGCAGCAGCGAAGCCGACTTCGCTCCCCAGGAGGGAATGCCGGGAATCCCGTCCGCGCTGTCTCCGACAAGTGCCAGATAGTCGGGGATCGACTCCGGAGCGACACCGAACTTCTCCCACACGCCGGCCTCGTCGAGCAGGCGCTGCCGCAACCGGTCGTATGCGACGATGTGGTGGCCCACGACGACCTGGCTCAGATCCTTGTCCGGGCTGAGCATCACGACCCGATCGACCTCGTCGGTGAAGCGGAGGGCAGCGGCGGCGATCCCGTCGTCGGCCTCGAACTCGTCCATGCGATAGACCCGCACTCCGATCGCCTCGAGCGAGCGCTCGGCCAGTGGAAACTGCGCGAACAACTCTTCGGCGATGCCTTCCCCCGTCTTGTACCCGTCGTAGAGCTCATTGCGGAACGACTCGATGACGGTGTCGAAGAAGGCGGCTACATGCGTCACCTCCGGCTCTCGAAGAAGGCTGAGGGTCGAATCGATCAGACCGTGGACGGCCGTCACGTCCTGCCCGGTCGGTGACGTGCGGGTGGGACGCTTTCCGAAGTACGCACGGAACAGCTCGTAGGTAGCATCGAGGAGGTGGAGTTGCATTCCAACCGATCCTAGGAGGGATTACCGTGAGTCAGTCGGACGAAACGTGGAACGAAGTTGGCGATGGCTTCAAGAAACTCGGCTCGATGTTCAAGCAGCACTACGAGTCGCAAGCGGGCAAAGACGATTCGGAATCCGTTTCCGAAGAAGAGGTCAAGGACGCGATTCGAACGATCGGTGAGAATCTGAAGACCGCCTTCGCCACCGTTGGAGATGCGGCGAAAGACCCGGAAGTGCAAGCAGAGGTGAAGCAGACCGCCAAATCGTTCATCGACGCACTCGGCGCCACATTCGCGGATCTGGGAGACGAAATCTCCAAGTGGCGCGAAAAGAGCAAGAGCGAAGAGCAGCCGGCACCGGCCGAGGAAGCCGCGGCCGAGACCCCCGAGCCGCCGGACGGCGAGTAAACCGGCGCAACGAATTCACACCAACCTGGAGGTACTCCGGTGTCCCTAGTCAACGTCGACCAGCTCGCCGGACGTCTCGGCGATGAGCGACTGCGGGTCGTCGACACACGCTGGTACCTGGCCGATGTGGAACAAGGGCGACGCGAATACCTGACATCGCACATCCCGGGAGCGATCTTTCTCGACGTCGAGCACGACCTGAGCACGCCGGGCTCGGGACCGGGCCGTCACCCGCTCCCCGAGTGGACCGACTTCACCGACCTCCTGGGAGCTCGCGGCATCGGTTCGAGTCACGAGGTGATCGTCTACGACGCCCTTGACGGATCCATCGCGGCGCGCCTCTGGTGGATGCTCAGGCAGGTCGGTCATGAGCCGGTCTCGGTGCTCGACGGCGGATGGGCCGCCTGGACCGCGGCGGGAATGCCGGTCGAGCAGGAAGTGCACCGCCCGCCGGCGGCCGAGTTCAGAGGTACCTTCCGCCCGGGCGCTTCCATAGATCGAGAGGCCCTGCGCGCTTCGCTCGGAACGGCCGTCATCCTCGATGCGCGGGCTCCCGAACGATACGAAGGCACCACCGAACCTGTGGACCCGATCGCCGGGCACATCCCGACTGCGGTGAACGCATTCCACGGCGGCAATGTGGAGTCCGACGGCCGCTTCAAGAGCCCAACCGATTTACGGGCGCGCTTCGAGGCGCTCGGAGCGGGCGGTGCCGTCCCGACTGTGACCTACTGCGGGAGTGGCGTCACTTCATGTCACAACATCCTGGCGATGCACATCGCCGGTTTGCCCGAACCCCTCCTCTATCCGGGTTCGTGGAGTGACTGGTCCACCGAGCGCTACCCGGTAGCGACGGGCCCCGAACCCGGTGAGGTGCCGGTTTGAACGCCCGCCAGGACGTTGTCGACGCAATCGAAGGCAACGATCCGGCCAAGCTGCTCCGCATCATCGACGGCATGTGCTCGGCGCGGGAGTGGGACGATCTCGTTGACCTGGCCGCACGGTGCCGGCAGGCAGTCGAGCGCGGCAGACAGCTGTGGGGTGTGGCCTATCACGCCGACTATCGCCTGGCTCTGGAAGGGCCGCCCGCACCGGCGTCCGCCGTTGCGATCTCCGGCGGCGGCGGTTTCACATTGGGTCCGCTCACCGAGGTCGCAGCCTCCTCACACACGTGGAGGGAGCTGGATCCCCATCTTCCAAATGTCACAGCACGAACGTTGATCGCATACGAACGGGTAGTGCGCGGTGAAGACCTCAGGGGCACAACCGGGCTGGAGCCTCGCCTGCTCGACCTGCCCCTGGCGCTGCTCGAGTGGGAACCGAAGTACGCGACCGCCGCCTACAGGTCCGACAGGGCAAATCATCCGACGCCACCCGTACCGCCGCTGGCAAGCGTCGCGCTGCCGCCGGCCGTTCCCGCCCTGAACCATCCGGACGAGACCGACGCCCTCCTGGCACTGACCGAGACCTGGGTGATCGAATCGAACGGCCGCAGCGAGGCCGCCGCGGTGGAAGGCACCGCAATAGAGGCCGTAGCCGCACTCGGCCCCCGCCAGATCCTGATGGGGGAGACCGACCTCGGCAACGCGCTGGCGTGGATGGCCTGGGCGGCCGCTTCGGGTGGAGCGCACGGCAAACGGCCGGGCGCGGCGGCCGGGCGCTTCGCCGCCTGGTGGGCACTGGCCGCCCTCACGGATCTCCTGGAACCATGGCCGCCGGATCCGGAAGAGCTGGGTGAGGCCGGCAGCACATTGCGCTGGTACATCTGGGACGACCTGGCCCCCTCGACGGGGTGGGTATTGCGCCTCGCTGCCGAGGATCCCCACCATGGGCTCGCCTGGGCGGTCAGTGCGATGGATGCGGACTGACATCTAGGCGCGGGTCGCCGTCCACTCGTGTGTCTGGCGGGTTCGCGAACAAGACACCCAAAGCAGAAGCGGCGGCCCGGAGGCCGCCGCTTCTCAGCTCGGTAGGTGGTTCAGTTGACCGATTCTCTTTCGACCGCTTCTGACTCCTCTTCGATGTGTGCCGGAATGATCAGATTGGCCACTACGCCTACAACTGCCGCGAGGGCCAAGCCTGAGATTTGCACATCGCCGATGGAGAGAGGCGACTCCAGGCCGCTGTATCCGAGGCCGAAGACCAGGATCAAAGCAACGACGATCAGGTTGCGGCTGTGGGTGAAGTCCAGGCCTGCATCGGAAAGCACCCGTATGCCGATCGATGCAATCATGCCGAAGAGCACGATGGAAAGACCACCGAGAACGGCCACGGGCACCGTCTGCAAGAGGGCACCGAACTTCGGTATGAATCCGAGGAGGATCGCAAACAGGGCTGCTACGCGCAGAACCATCGGGTCGTACACCTTGGTCACTGCCAGCACGCCGGTGTTCTCCGAGTACGTCGTGTTCGGAGGACCGCCGACAAAACCGGCGAACAGGGTTGCCAGGCCATCGCCCAGAAGGGTCCGGTTGACACCCGGTTCGTCGAAGAAGTCCTTTCCGACAACGCGGCCGTTGGTCAGAATGTCCCCGACGTGCTCGATCATCGTCACGAAGGCGACCGGGGCGATGATCCAGATGACGCTCCAGTCGAATGTCCCCATCGTGAAGTCCGGCCATGCGAACCAGTCGACGGTGTCCATCGCATCGAAGTCGACCTCACCGAAGATCAGCGCCACCAGGTATCCGACGACGAAGCCGGTGAGAATCGGCAGCATCTTGAAAAGGCCCTTGAACCAGATGGCCGCGATGATCGTTGCAAGCAGCGTCACGACGGCCAGCCACCAGTTGCCCTCTGCCTGACTGATCGCGATTGGTGCGAGCGTGAGACCGATCACCGTGATGACCGGGCCGGTCACGACCGGAGGGAACAAGGCACGAATCTGCTGGCTCCCGTTCGGGAGCACCCAGACGATGCCGGCCACGATCAGGTAGACGACACCCGCCGCCATGATGCCGCCGCCGATGCTGGCGAAGCTGTAGCCCTCTGCCTGCGCCAACAGTATCGGCGGAATGAAGGCGAACGATGAACCGAGGAAAACCGGCACACCGAACTTCGTCACTATGTGGAACAGCCACGTCCCAACACCCGCCGAGATCAGCGCAACACTCGGGTTCAGACCCGTGATCAACGGAACCAGGATCGTGGCCCCGAACATTGCGACCATGTGTTGGAGACCCAAAACGGTCTTCTTCTGTGGAGTCAACTCCACCATTTCTCCTCACCTCCCGGATACGAAAAGACGTCGCCCCGGAGAGCGACGTCTTTGGCCGATACAGGTAGTAGTACCCATCGAAAGACGACCATAACAGTCCCTATCGTCGCGGTACTTCCCAAACACGAACGTTTTGATATCCGAAGGTCCCAAATGGTTACAGGCGCGGCCGCCGCGCGCGGTGCAACCCCCCGGGCCCGGCGGAGTGCCCATGAGCAGAGGGGCCCTTTCGGGCCCCTCTGCCAGGGAGATTCAGATCGGTTCAGTCGTCGTCATCATCGTGGTCGTCGTCGTCATCGTGGTCGTCGTCGTCATCGTGGTCGTCATCGTCGTCGTCGTCATCGTCGTCGTCGTCATCGTCCCGGCTGCGGTCGTGGTCGTCATCGTCGCTCTCGATCTTGACCGTGACCTTCGCTTTGCCGTCTTCGAGTTCCGCTTCCACTTCGACCTCATCCTCACCGTTGGTCAACTCGACTTCGACCTCGTCGTCTTCGGACTCGATCTTGAAGGACCATCCCGCACCGGGCTTGACTTGTGCGGTCAGTTTCCCGTCTTCGAGTCTGATCTCCACCGTCCCCGCTGCTCCGAGATCGAGGACCATCGGAAACACCGCAGTGGACTGCGAGGTGACCAGCGCCGGGCCGCCGGAGGTCGTTGCGGCGGAGGGAACGGTCGTGGCCGTCGTACTGGTCGTGCTCGGCATCGTTGTCGGGGTCGTAGTCGCGGGAGCCGTAGACGCCGTTGTGGTGGGCGGAGTCGTAGCCGCGGTGGTGGTCGTGGTGGCCGGCTTGTCCGAAGCGTTCCCCGGGAAGGTCCCGGCGGCGATCTCGGCGCCGTTGGTGAAACCGTCATTGTCCGAGTCGAGGCCGTCGATGGCCGTGAAGCTCTTGTTGGCGGCGACGTAGGCGGTGCCGTAGGCATTGAACGAGCCGCCGCCGGCGGAGCTGTTGTGGCAGACGGCGCACGAATCGAGCCTCGTGCCGCTTGCGCTTGGATAGGCGCTCAGGAACGAAGTCATCCGGCTGTTTGTGGCTTCGGCAGCACCAGCGCGAACCAGCAGAAACCCGAGAGCGAGAGCGGCGAGTATCGAGAAAGCTGCGAGACGGCGGTTCATTTACATCCTCCTGAGATCCGTTTCTGAAGACACCTTCTCGCATCCGGGACTAAACGCGCCCCTCGTCCGGGTAAAGGGAGTGATAAAGGCACGAGCGGCAGTTTCGTCAGAATCCGGCAGGCGTCGTGCTTTGCTGTCGGCAGCTGGCTATTGGCAATTGGCCCCCCAGGACGGGCCTGCCCTGTTCCTTAGCGTCTTCTCGGACGCTCTAGATGTCGATGCCCAGCGCTGCTTCTGCGGCGTCGAGGGTTTGACCGCCTTTGAGGACGGGGGCGAACAAGTCGCCGAATCGTTGGAGCCGGTCCCAGATGGTGACGATCGTGAAATCGCCGGGACGGGCATCGCCGATCTCTTGCCAGAGTAGAGGAGTCGATACGGGCGCTCCCGGTCGAGGCCTGACCGAGTAGACGGAGGCAATCGTCTTGCCGCCGACATTCTGGTTGTGGTCGATGAAGACCTTTCCCGATCGTTTGGGAATATCCCACTCCATCGTGACCCCGTCGGGGTCGGCCGCCACGATGAGCCTTCCGACTCTCTCGACGAATCCCCGTACCCGTGCGTAATCGTGCACGGGTTCGAGCGGCACGTAGACATGCAGGCCCGTGGCACCCGAAGTCTTGGGATACGAGCGCAGGCCGAGGCGGTCCAGGGCCACCTTGATAACCCCGGCCACGTCGACCACCTGTTCCCAGGCGACCCCATCGGCCGGATCGAGATCGAAGACCGCGAAATCGGGATTCTCGATGTTGTCCACTCGACTCAGCCACGGATGGATTTCTATACAAGCCATGTTGGCCAGCCACATGAGCCCTTCCCGGTCCGAAGCCATCACGAAGTCGATCGGCTCCCCCCGGTGGGACGAGTGGATAGGAGCGAGCGGCATCCACTCGGGTTGATGCCCGGGAGCCTGTTTCTCATAAAAGAAGTCACCTTCACTTCCTTCCGGGAACCTGGCCATGACGATCGCCCGGCCGGCGAGGTGAGGCAGCAGCACCGGGGCGATCGATGCGTAGTACTGGATGAGGTCACCCTTGGTGTATCCGTCGGGAAAGAACGGTTTGTCGATGTTGGAGAGCCGCAGTGGACGATCGAGGCCCACCGGTCGGAACCCTCCCTGATCACCGAGGACTTCGATGACGCCGGGTATCGGTGCACGTCCAGTCCCAAGCAGTCGCCCGCCGGCATTCGATGCTGCAACGGCGGGTAGCGCGGCGACGATCTCACTCTGTATTGCCGCATGCGACGACTCCTGGCGAGCCTCTGAGATCATCACCATGCGCAGTCCGGCTTTGCGGGCGGCTTCAACGAGCGGTCCGACCCGCAGCGTCCCCTCCCCGTACGGAACGTGTTTCACCTCGCCGTGTGCGCCCACGAGATTGTCGGTGAACTGGCATTGGAGAGGCTCGATCATCCAGGCCGGGAAGGCCTCCTTGATGAACTCGATCACCGTCGAGAAGGCGGCCTCCGACGTCAGCCCGCCGCCCGTCACGGCATGAACGTGAGCCCAATCGATGACCGGTCGAACGAACGGGAACTCGGCCGCCAGCGCCGCGATATCACCGATCGACCCGAACGAGCGGTCGTTCCCGGCGGTCTCGAGGCCCAACCCGACGCCGAGGTGGGCGACCTTGGGAGCGATCGACTCGAGCCGCCGCCGAATCAGATCCATCAGGGCCTCCGGTTCCCGCCCGCCGACCGGCCCCGAGTGGGCGCAGATGATCCTGCTCCCCAGCGCGCGACCGAGTTTCATGGTGTGCTCGAGAGCTGCGAGACATTGCCTGGATTTGTCCTCGTCCTCCACCGTCAGGATCGCGAAATAGGGGGCGTGAGCGGAGAGCCAGATGTCACGGTCGGCGGCAGCCCCGCCGAACTCCTCGCAGCGAGCCTCCGACCAGGGGAACTCCTTGACAAATGCCAGCTCGTAGGCGCCGCGTCCCTCGGCGACCAGCCCATCGAGGAAGACGGCGTCGTCGACGCCGACCGGCGGCATCCCTGACACTCCAAACCTGATCATTACTGCACTCTAGCTTCCGTGCTGGTTTTTGATATGTTGCAGCTGTTAGCAATGTTTCTCATCGTCGACATACGGGCGCGCCGCCGGGCGATCGGGGCAGGCACCAGCCTGGGCCGGCGGTTCCCATTCCGCCGGGGCGAGCGAGGCCGGCCAGGTTCATGACAGAGTTCCGACTGGTCGATCTCGAGGAGATCCGCCGTCTCCCGGCCCTGCTCGAGGGACTGGCCGCTGAGGCCGGAAGCATCGCCGAGGGTCTCGTGGACATCGCGCACTCAGAGATGGCGGCCGTCGACCGAATCGCGTCATGGGCAGGGGACTCCGCCGGGTTTGTCACCGGCAAAGCAGCAGCAGCGCTTCCCGCCGGGTCGTCCGGATTTGAGGCTTCTCAGAGCCTCCCGGGGGACACCGGTGCTTTTAGGTCCGCACCCACGCTCGATGAACTAATCGAGTCGAGCAAGAGCCGGGTTTGGGATGAGCTCTGGCTGGTCGTCGCCGAGCTGAACCGTTGTTCGAAGCTGGGCGTGAACGAGGGACGGCTCTTCGACGGCCTCTTGTCGGACTACAACACGCTCGTTCGGCTGATCGGAACGAACCTGGTCTACTTCGCCGTCGACCGGTCTGTTCCGATCGGGTCACGGTCCGGTCGCGCCGGCTACCGGGCGGGCGTTTGGCTCGGGCCCGTCAGCGCGGAGCACGTCCTCGTGATGATCCCCGGCATGAACACGACAACGGCCGGGTGGCTGGACCACAATTTGGCAGACGCCGAACGGCTCCTTGCGGAGGCCACGGCTCTGGCGGAACACAATGCCCTGGGCAAGGTCGCCGTCGTGCCACTCCTCTCCTACGCAGCTCCCCAGAGTTTTCTCGAGGCGGTACTGTCGCGCCGGTGGAAGGAAGGTTCCCGAGAGACGGCCGGTGTGCTGGCATCTCTCCCGCTGGAAGGCAGGCACGTCACGGGCTGGGGCCACTCCTACGGAGCAGCAGTCCTGGGCGCGGCTTCGGCCCGCAGCGCTGCTTTCGATGATCTGATCATGGTGGGCGGAGCCGGAACGGGCACCGAGACTCTGGCGGAACTGGGCGTCGGCTCGGACCACCTCTACGTGGCGACGAACTGGAACGATCCGATCAGGCTGGTGCCCAACGACTATCACGGTGTGAGTCCGGCATCGCTCCCCCATGTGCCGGTCCCGACCGAACCGGCCACCGACTTCGACCCATGGAAGGCCATCTTGAGTGTGCCGTGGTTCCTCATCGACGGACTGCCCGATCACAACTACCTGGAGGACGACATCGCGTTGCGGGCATTCGCGGCGATCGCAGTCGGCCTGGATGAACTCGCAGACCGACGAAGCAGCCCCGATCGCCTGGTAGCGTTTTGACGGGCCTGTAGCTCAATCGGCAGAGCAGCGGACTTTTAATCCGAAGGTCGCGGGTTCGATCCCCGCCGGGCCCAC
>DATIPS010000030.1 GCA_035471805.1 Acidimicrobiia bacterium
AAGACAGGTCATACCCAGGCCCCTTGGCGATTCCAGCCTGTCCGTAGACGAAGGCAATGGAGGGTGCCGGTCGTGGATTCGACCGGCACCCGAGTTCCGTCTGGTATGCCGGCCGGGGCTTCCCTGACGCCACAGCAGTGATGCTCGCTCTGCACGACAACCCAAAGACGATTCAGCGTTGCGATGGCAGCACAATCACGTGCTGTTGCGTCCGATGACTACGCCGCCCTCGTGCCGATTCGCTACGGAGGGTTCGACGAAATGAACGTTCTGCTGACCCGCATCATTTGAGTGAGGCTCGTCGGCTCTGGATCTCGACCGGATTCAGCGCAACGCTCCTGCAGTCATCGCCAACAAGGGTCGTGCGTTGTCGTTCGGCGCAGTAAGGCCCTCAGGCCTCTAGTTCGGCGTGCAGGTGAAGGCGTTGGATGCGGCGGTGCTCGATGACCAGCACGATGAACATCACGACGACCACGATGGTCAACAGGTTCAGGCCCTCGAGCGACGCTCCTGCGAAGACGATGCCGGCAATGATCATGGCGCCCACCAACCGCTCCCGCGCTTGGGCCCGGAAGGCGCGCCACACTGCGAGGTAGACCCCAATCAGGAACAGGAAGAGGCCGGCGGCCATCATGACCCGGAACTCGAGAGGGACGGAGTCGCGAGGGTGCAGCGCGATCTCTTCGAGCGCAGCGGCGGCCAGGATGACGCCCGCCACGACGGGGGCATGGGCCCAGGTATACACGTCCCGGATGAACCGGCCGGCTCCCCGACTGTCGAGCTTGGAGGCGGCAAACTCGAGGCCGGGGCCGGGCCGATCGAAGTAGGCCCACCACAACACACCGGCGAATGCGCCGGACGCAAGCAGCGCCGAGATCGTTGCCAGCGACAGGCTGCCGTTCTTCTCCAGGGCGGCGACGACGGGAATGCCGATGGCAACGATCACCTCGCCCAGCGCGATGATGATGATCAGCCCGTGACGCTCGGCGAAGTGGCCCGGACGCACCAGCCAATCGCCGTCGGCGGCTTTGACCATCGCAAACAGCACGATGGCGACGGTGCCGAGCCAGAAGGCGAGCCGGGCCGTGCCGTCGTAGAAGGACCCCACGACCAGCACCAGGATGGCAACGACATTGGGAGCGATCCAGTTGAGAGCGGCGGAGCGATAGTCGATCTCGTCGGTCGTGCCCATCGTCTGCATACGGAAACCGATGAGCATGATGCCGGTGAGAGCGATCGCAAACACCGGTCCGCCCCCGGCGAAGGCGGTCGAGGTAGAAGCCGCCATCGGGATGCTTACCACCGTGGCGATGAGAAACAGGATGCGCACCGGCCGCCCGTTGCCCGATATTGCGTTGGCCGCCCAGGTCAGCTGCTGCCACGGCAGCCACAACAAGGCAAACAGCAACGCGGCCTTGCCCGCCCCTGCCCAGGTCGGTTCGCCGATGAGGAGCGCCACCAGCTGGGAGAAGGCGAACACATAGGCCAGGTCGAAGAACAGTTCAACCGGATCTGCGGTGAAATCCTCGGTGAGCGGCGGGAGTTCGATGCCCTTCATATGCCGGGAGTGTAGGTGGGGGGGTTTCTTACGCCCGGAACCATGCGCCGGGAGAAGCTGTTGTGAATCCCGGCCGGTGGTAGAGCGCAATCATCCAAGCGCTGCCACCGCGTGCTCGAAAGTGTCCGTCGCTAGTACTCGGCAAGCTGTCTTCGGAGACCCGTGCGCTGCCGACGAGATAGCGGGGGTCGAGTGCTTCGATCGACGGTAGCCAGCATGTCGGTACTGAAGAACGCATGCGGGGCAAACCGCAAGGGGTTCCGAACCTTGCTGACCGCTCGTCCCGGCAGCATCACGTTGTCGAAGATACCGTATACGGCCAGCGTGACGTCACGGACCGGTATCTCACCCAACGGATCTGCCGGTGCAGTCCCCATCACGATCTTCCCGGCGCCGGTCCACAGGTCCGTCCTCGGCCGGAAGAGCGTTACCTGCCTGATCAGGAGCGGCGGGTACTCGAACCCGCTGCCGTCGGTCGCAGGGAAATGCTTGAAGAGGAAGGACACGAACGGCAGGGACCGCCGATCGTCGAGATCCGGAACGGTCGGTCCCATAAGCTGTTCCAGTGAGCCGACCTCGATTTGGTCGGTCAGTGCTGCCTCAAGATGGAGGATCTCCTCGCCCCGACGAACAACACTCCCGACAGCGTGGCCTTCGTCTCGCTCGAGGCTGATCTGATCGGCCATCTTCTTCGGGAAGCCGTGACGTTCGCGGCCGCCGACCATGGCCATGTCGTTGTCGACCGGCATCGCCAGGCAGTATCCGCCCACCTCACCCTTGAAGGTTGCCGGCACAATGAGCGCACCCTCGTTATAGGTAACGCCGAAGTTCGTCTCCGGGTACCGCGCCACGAATGCCAGTGCCAGAGGGTCGTCGGGAACTTGGAGTGGTTTCGGGAGTATCCGTTCCACCACTGTCGGGTCGGTTCGGAAACCCACGAGCAGCATCTCGGCTGCCGTGAATCTGGGGAGAAACGGCCCGGTTCTCGCCCATGCGCGAAGTTCCCGTTTATCGACGGCATACAACACGGCACATCTCCCGCTAGACCCTCTACAACGTACCGCAGTGAGCGTCGCCTGGGAAGGGGACGACCCCCAAACGGCACCTTCGAGCAACATAGACAATCGCACTAGATAACGAGCAGAGTCCGAGATGCGAGACCTCGGCCGAGGACCCATGGGCGTGCCTTCGGCGAGAAAGGAAGGATCCCGCCGATACGAAGGAGCATCCTCGTGCTCGTTACCAGATCACACGACTGCCGAGAGTGCCCA
>DATIPS010000031.1 GCA_035471805.1 Acidimicrobiia bacterium
GTAGGCTTCGCCGGCCAGTTCGGTATGGAACCGCCGCATCTGCTCGATGAGAACGTCATCGACGATCTGGATAACCGAAGATATGCCGTAGCGGGCGACTTTCAACGGCGTGTCGATGGTGAAACCCGTTCCCATCACCGGGATGTGGAACGTGTGGACGGCAGCCGTCATGTGTAATCCTTGTTCGGTCGGAATCAGTCAAGCAGAGGCTGGGGCCTACCGGAAGGGCGAAAAATCAAGGGGCTCAGGTTGTGGGTTTGGTTTCTGAGCTCAAGACATGCACGTTGTGATCAGCAACTGGACCTCGAAACCCACAACCAACGGACCCGACTGAGGGCCGCTTACACGTCCGGCAGCCGTTCCAGCGCCGCGGCTACCTTCTCTTCCGGGTACGCGTAGTCGGTGATCTCTCCGGCGAGGAACTTGTCATAGGAGGCGAGATCGAAGTGGCCGTGGCCGCAGACTGCGGTGAGAATCACCTTCTCTTCGCCGGACTCCCTGCACGCTTCGGCTTCGCGAATGGCGGCTGCAATCGCATGGGTCGGCTCGGGCGCCGGAATGATGCCTTCATTCCGGGCAAATGTGAGGGCGCTCTGGAAGCATTCGGTCTGTCCGATGGCAATAGCCT
Organism: Acidimicrobiia bacterium; assembly: GCA_035471805.1. Lineage (NCBI taxonomy): Bacteria > Bacillati > Actinomycetota > Acidimicrobiia > Acidimicrobiia bacterium. Next base: position 629 of record DATIPS010000031.1, read on the forward strand.
CGATCAAGCCGAGTTCGTAGATGTGCGAGAGCAGCGGAGACATGCCGTGATAGCGCAGGCCACCGGCGTGGATGGGATCGGGTACGAAGTCGTGTCCGAGCGTGTGCATCTTCATCAGAGGCGTCATGCCTGCCGTGTCGCCGAAGTCGTAGGCGTACACGCCTTTTGTGAAAGATGGGCAGGCGGCCGGCTCAACGGCCCTGATCGTCGGGTTGATCCTCCCGGCCAGCTTCTCGCGCAAGAACGAGAAGGTCAGTCCGGAGAAGTTCGACCCGCCACCGGTGCATGCCACGATGACGTCGGGGGCCTCTCCAATCTTGTCGAACTGGCGGATCGCCTCTTCACCGATGATCGTCTGGTGGAGCAGCACGTGGTTCAGCACGCTGCCCAGGGCATAGCGGATCGTCGGATCCTGCACTGCTGCCTCGACGGCTTCTGAGATGGCGATGCCGAGCGAACCGGGACTGTCGGGATCCTGCTCGAGGATGGCCCGACCGGCAGCCGTGAGCGGCGAAGGGCTCGAGTGAACCGTCGCCCCCCAGGTCTCCATCATCGATTTCCGGTATGGCTTCTGCTCGAAAGAGGCTGCCACCTGCCATACCTCGCATTCGAGACCGAAGAGAGCACTGGCGAAGGCGAGCGCGCTGCCCCACTGACCTGCGCCCGTCTCGGTGGTCAGCTTCTCGACCCCCTCCTGGGCGTTGTAGTAGGCCTGTGGGACGGCGGTGTTGGGCTTGTGCGATCCGGCCGGGCTGACTCCCTCGTATTTGTAGTAGATGCGGGCGGGCGTATCGAGTGCCTTCTCGAGCCGTCGAGCCCGATAGAGAGGGCTGGGCCGCCACAGGCGGTAAACATCGAGTACCTCGGCGGGGATGTCGATATAGGAGTCGGTGCTCACTTCCTGCATGATCAACGCCATCGGAAAGAGCGGGGCGAGATCGTCCGGCCCCACCGGTTGCTTGGTTCCGGGATGAAGCGGCGGGGGAGGAGGCTCCGGCAGGTCGGGAACGATGTTGTACCACTGCGTGGGCATCTCGGATTCTTCGAGCAGGATCTTTGTGGCGTCGCTCATGTTTCCCCTCCGGAAATCTGTCCTCGATGGTAGCCACGGCCGGTCTTGCATCGCTCGCCAAGCGGTGCCAGGACCTCAGTGAGCGAAACAAGAATCGAGTCGATTGGAGAGCGGTGGAGTCCCCCCGCTATCGGCTTCGCCTACTGGTAGCTCACATAGGAAGGGAGCGGGTCGAGGTCCAGCACCTGCTCGGGGGTCGGAGTAGGTGAGTCCTCGTCGTAGAAGTTCTTCCATCCCCACCACCACTGGTCTGCGTCGGGCCGGCCGGTCAGGGTCGAGTACGTTGTGTACTTGGTGCCGATCGGTCCCTGGCCGTCGGCGTGGATCATTACGGCCAGTTCCGGCGGCCGCTCGATGGAGCCTCTGTTGGTGATCATGCTCAGATTGAACTGGTGGACGATCAGCAACTTCTGGGGAAGGCGGTTGGCGCGGACCAGGTGTGCCAGCCATTCGGCCACCCGGTTGACCTCTGCGGCGTCGACAGAGCCGATCTGGGTCAGATGGACCTGGTTCGGTTTGAGCCGCCACTCCGGGTCGAGCGCCAGTCCGACGTGGGGCAGGAGGAGCAGTTCCTCATACAGGCGTGCCTGGTCGAGGAAGTCGGATCGCCCGGGCTGAAGGTCGAGCACAACGTATAAGCCTTCCCGGCCCGCAGCTTCGACCCAGGGCAGCAGAACTTCGACGCTCATCTCTGAGGAGTAATCACCGTCGCTTCCGGCACTGACGGAGGCAACAGAGGCGATGATCTCGAAGGCGGGGAGCACCTCGACTCCGTCGGCGCCGTAGGGCTCTGCTACTCGTCTGGCGCGTTCGATCGCCTCTTCGACCCCTTGCTCGCCGAGTACGCCCAGGTAGGGTGTCGCGGGGTTCCCATACAGAGCGACCAGGCGACGGCCCGGGAACAGCAGGAGGCCTCCCCCCGGCAGTTCCGTTCCGGCCAGCAGGGTTCCGAGGTGCCAATCTGCATCCCCAGACATCTCGCCGGCGATGTGGATTCGGGTGATCTCCTCGGGACCGGCGTGCATTGCCGAGACGACGCTGCGGTGCCCCCGCAGGTCCCTTCCGTCTACGAGCAGTGCGGTACCTTCCCCGCCGAGCGCAGCCCCGGCGAGCAGCGCGAGACCGGGGGAGCAGACGTCGATCAACCAGGTCTCGCCGCCTGCGGCGCGTTCGTCTGCCGCCCTGGCTATCGCGGCTGCAGCCTCCGGAGACCCCGGATCGCACTCGGCAGCAGCCCGGGTCGGGGCGGTTATGGTCCGGCCGGTTGAAATCGACAGGAGCGCTTCGGCGATCGTACTCGGGCCGGTTCCTTCGCGACCGACCCGCGCGACGGCGCCGCCCGCCCGCAATGCCAGGTCGGCCAGTTCGGTCAAGGATCCGCTCAGCACCTCTACCTCCCCGGACGGCACGGACAGCCATTCCGGTGCCACCTCCATCAGCACGGTCCGGGTCGGTGCCAGCCTGGCCAGCTCATCGTTGAGCTGCGTCGAAGCGGCCTCCGAGAACAACAGGAGCGAGCCCCGGCCGGCGGCAGCCAGCTGGGCTGCCACGACGATGACGGCGAGGTCGTCTGCCGGGGCGATGACGACCAGGTCGGAGCACCGGAAGTGATTCCGCGACAAGAACAGCGCGGCCGCCGCCAGATCGGTCTCTTCGATTGTCTCGAAAACAGGCTCGCCCGGTTCCGGGTCGATCGAGCAATCACGAGGAAGGGTGACCGTCGTGGTTGTCGGGTCGGGGGCGGCAGCGGCCGCTGTGGTCGTTGTCGTGACCGGTTGGGCGGCATCGGTGGCGGATGTCGTTGAGACGCCGGCCTCGACTGAAGTGCAGGCAGACGCCACCAGGAGCACCGCGAGGGCCGCAATGGAACGCCGGTAGGTTGCAGCTGACCGCAGGGACCACATCGGAGCAACAGTAGACCGCGCTCGGATCGGCGCAGCGGAACCCGGCTTCGTCCGCGGCGCCGCCCCGGTTCCGGCTAACTCAGCCCCCCAGTGCGTTGCCGATCCGAGCGGCCTCCGTTCCGAATCCGGACACGCCGATTCCGCGGTAACCCCATCCGGCCAGGTGAAGTCCGGGATGGTTCGCCACGGCGTCGTCGAGTCGGCGCATCCAGGCGACGTGACCCACGTTGTACTGGGGGATGCCGGGATCATGGCGGACGACCTTCGTCCAGCTCGGCTGGACCCTGGTGCCGATGACCCGGCTGGTTTCGTCGATCATCAGGGCGACCAGCTCGTCGTCCGATAGGGCGAGAACCTCCGGGTCGGCACCCCCGCCGTAGATTCCCTTGGCGAGGTGGTGCAGCGCCGGCGCCCGGCCTGGGGCATACTGTGACTCCATCAGGATGCCGAGCACCCGCACATCCGCGTCCGGGCCGATCAATGCTCCGAACCCTGCGGGAATGGGAACGTCCGCGGCGCGTCCGCCGATACCGACAACTGCGACCGGGGCAACCGCCGCATCGGCCATCAAGGTCGCGACGTCACCGGGTACGAGTCCTGCTGCGATGTGCGGCGCCAGGGCCAGAACGGCATTGTCAGCCTCGAATGTGTCTCCTGCCTCGACGATCCAGCCGGTGCCGCTCTTGCGAAGCCCGGTGACCCGCCGATTCGCCTGAAAAGATTCGCCCAGATAGGCGGCCAGGTCGTCGGCGACTCCCTTCATGCCGCGGGGCGGAACGTGCACGGAAGCTCTCTTCGCTCCCTTTTCCCGCTGCCTCATACGGGCCAGCATTCCCCGAATCATGCTGCCGGCCTCGTCTTCGAGAGCGACCATTTTCGGGAAGGCGCCCCGCATCGAGAGCTTCGCCGGGTCGCCGGCGAAAACACCGTGTGCCATCAACGTCGATCCCAGCACGCCGACCCCGTTGCCGAATCGCCGGCTGAAGAAGCCTTCGATCGACTCATCTTCGCCGGGAGGCGGGGTCTTGACCCACGGCTCCCGGACCGCCCGGAACTTCGCCCTCCAGGAAACGAGTCGTGAGAAGGCGATGGCCGGAGATGCGGGGATCTGGAAGAGTGTGCCGTTCTGGTAGACGAACCGTGCCCCGGCGGCCGGGTCGGCAGCGAGGAGCTCGATACCGGCCGCGTCGAACACGGGGGCCAGGTCGGCGTTCGGCCACAGCAACGACCCTGCTCCGGGTTCGAGCAGGTAGCCGTCCTCCTGCACGCTCGAGGCCACTCCACCCGGTTCGCCGGTCGCCTCGAGCACTAGAACGTCTTTGCCGCGTCGTTTCAACTCGGCACCGACGATCAATCCGCTCAGGCCGCCGCCCACCACGATGGCGTCTCTCACAGTGAGCTCTCCAGGACGTCGGCGAGCATCGGCCCCACCTCGGGCCGGTCGTTCATCATTTCCGACCGGAAGTAGTTGTGGATCCCGAGCTTTCCGGCTTCCTCCCGGAAGAGCATGTCGACCTCGTAGAGCGTCTCGATGTGGTCGGTGACGAAGGAGACGGCAACCATTCCGACGGTGTCGTACCCGTCGGCGGCGAAGTCGGCCAGCACATGCTCTGTCCCCGGCCCTATCCACTTGACCGGCTTCGTGCGGGATTGGTAGCCGAGGCGAGCATCGATCTCGTAGGGGACCCGCTCGATGACGGCCTTCACGGTTGCGGCGGTCTCGTCGGGATACGGGTCGCCCTTGGCGACGACGCTCTCGGGCAGTCCGTGGGCGGAGAACAGCACGGCAGAGCCGTTTCGCCGGTCGGCCGGGCGGGTCTCGAGCATTTCGGTAACCAGCTTTGCCTGTAGATCGAGGTAGGAGGGATGGTCGTACCAGGTACGCACCACCTCGAGGGGGATGGTCACGTCCAGTTCCGCCAGGACCCTCCGCAGCTCGTTCTCCGATGAACCTGTGGTCGCGGTCGAATACTGCGGGTACATCGGCAACAGGACTATCCGGTCGACATCGGCTCTGACCAGTTCGCGAACCGCGTCGTACGTGTCGGGCCGGGTGTAGCGCATGGCGACCGACACGTGCGTGTTGTGACCTCTTTGGCGCAACGACTCCTCGAGCAAGCGTCCCTGAGCCAGGGTGATCTCGAGGATGGGGGAGCCGCCGCCGATCAGCCGGTAGTTCTTGCGGACGAACGGTCCCCGCGCCTTGGCGACCGCCCAGCCGAATATCTTGCTGACCATCTGCCCACCGGGGAGCGGGACGAGGTCGGGATCGGCAAAGATGGCGCGGACGAACGGCTCCACCTCGCGTTGGTCGCGTGGTCCGCCCAACTGGGCAAGGATGATTCCGGTCTTGGACATTCTGCTCCTACACGGTTCTGGAGAACACGGGCTTGTCCCGCTTCACTTTCTTGAGATAGATGTCGAAGGTCATCGCGACGTTGCGAATGAACACCGACCCGAGCTCGGTGGCTGTGATGTGGTCTTCGCCCACCGACGCCATGCCCTCTTCGACGGCTCCGCCGGGGCCGGTCATTGCCGTGAGCTCCTCACCGAAGTAGGCATGGAAGTCGATCCCGAAGCGTTGTTCGACATCGCCGAAAGACAGGTATGAGTTGCACATGAGCTCGGTGATCACGTGCCTTCGGATCCTGTCGTCGTCCGACAGTGCAACACCTCGCTCGACGGGCAGCTCGCCGGCCTCGATCGATCGGTAGTAGGAGTTCAAGCGCTTGTGGTTCTGGGCGTAGGCACCGGCGACGTCGCTGATTCCCGACGAGCCGAGTGCGACCATCTCGGTGCCGCGCTTCGTCGTGTACCCCATGAAGTTGCGGGAGAGCGAACCGTTGTCCATCGCCACCGACAGCTCATCACCGGGGAGCGCGAAGTGGTCCATCCCGATCGCCCTGTAGCCGCCGCCGACCAGACGGTCGGATACCTGCGCCAGCAGAGCGAACTTCATGTCACGGTCGGGAAGAGTGGACTCGTCGATGCGCTTCTGGTTGGGTTTGACCCACGGGACGTACGCGAACGAGTACACGGCCAGCCGGTCCGGCAACATCTCGATCGTTTTCTCGAGCGTTGCTCCCATTGTGTCGAGGTTCTGTCCGGGCAATCCGTAGATCAGGTCGATGTTGATCGACTCGAATCCCAACCTTCTGGCTTCGTCGTAGAGGGACTTGGTCTCCTCCCAGGTCTGATTCCGACCGATCATTTCCTGCACGGCGGGATCCAGATCCTGCACGCCCAGCGACAGGCGGTTGAACCCGAGGTCCCGCAACATCTCCAGATGCGCTCTACCCGTCACCCGCGGGTCTACCTCGAGCGCCACCTCCGCGTCGGGCGCCAGCGTGAAGTTTCCCAGCAACGCTCGATGCAGCTTGGCCAGGTCGTCCGCCGAGTAGTAGGTGGGAGTGCCGCCCCCCCAGTGGTACTGGACGAGCGTGCGGCGCTCTCCAAGGTGTTCGGCGACGATCGCGGCCTCGTCGATCAGTCGCTGCAGGTAGACGTTCGATACGGATTCCCGCCTGGCGATCACGACGTGGCAGCCGCAGAACGAGCAGCGGGCGTCACAGAAAGGAAGGTGAACGTACAACGAGAGCGGACCGTCGACATCCCGGCCGGCGATTCGAAGCCGTTCGCCGTATGCCTCCGGCCCGAACTCGGGGGCGAACTCGACGGCAGTCGGGTAAGACGTATAGCGCGGACCGGGACGGTCGTACCGGGAAAGGAGCTCGGGCGTCAGTGAGATCATCCTGCTCTCCCCAGAACGGTTTCGACCATCGCCGCCACGTTCTCCACGGGGCTGTGCCGGTTGATCCCGTGACCCAGATTGAAGATGTGGCCGGGTCGCCCGGCGGATTCGGCCAGTACTCCGGCCACCGCCGACCGGACCCGTGCAGGATTCGTCAGCAGCACGGCCGGGTCGAGGTTCCCCTGGATGGGGTGCTCTTCGCCGACCAGTTTCCAGGCTTCGCCGAGAGGCAGCCGCCAGTCGACCCCGTAGGCGGTGGCGCCCACGCCTCCGAAATGGGGCAGCAACTGGGGTCCGTGCGGAGCGAAGTAGATAGTCGGAACGGTCTGATATTCCAGGGCGGCACGCGCCGCGGGAAGTGCGAAGTCCACGAAGTCATCAACGGAGAGGATTCCCGCCCAGGAATCGAACAGTTGAACCGTGTTCGCTCCCGCGTCGATCTGTAGTTGCAGATAGGCCGACATTGCTCTCCCGAGCTTGCAGAGAGCCTCCGTGGCCAGAGCCGGGTCCGTCTTGATGGCGCTCCGCAACGCCATGAACTCCTTGCTTCCGCCCCCTTCCAGTAGGTAGGCGAGAAGGGTGATCGGCGCCCCGGCGAAGCCGATGAGTGCCACGCCATCGGGTAGGTCCGACCGCACCTGGTCGATCGCCTCCGCGACGAAGTCGACCCGGTTTGGCTCGAAATCTGGAAGGCGGGCGACGTCGCGGAGGGTCATTGCTTCGAGCTTCGGTCCCGGGTCGAACTCGACCGCAAGGCCCATCGCCTCGAGTGGTGTCATGATGTCCGAGAAGATGATGGCCGCGTCCAGGTCGAATCGCCGGACCGGCTGGAGCGTGATCTCGGCCGCCACGCCGGGAGTATGGACGGCTTCCTGAAACGTGTGCCGTTGTCGCAGTTCCATGTACTCGGGCAGATAACGACCTGCCTGGCGCATGAACCAGATCGGCGGCCGATCCAGCGGTTGCCTGCGGAGTGCCTGGAGGAGTCTCACGATGCTGCCTCGGCGATCGACTCTTCGAGTGCGGTGAGCGCGATGTCGAGCGTGTCGTCCAGATGGGATTCCATCAGGAACCAGGCCTCGAACGGTGAAGGCGGTAGCAAGACTCCCCGTCGCAGAGCGCCGTGGAAGAACCGATTGAAGAGGTTCGGGTCGAGGTCGGCGACGTCCGACCAGGTTGTTGCGCGGTCCACGCCGAGGAATACGCCCACCATGCCTCCGACCGCCTGCACCACGCCGGGCAGCCCGGCCGCCTCGAGTGCAATGCCGAGCCGGTGCTCGATCAGCCTGCCTGCATCTTCGAACCGGTCGTACAGGTCGTCGTTCGCTTTGAGCCATCGCAAGGTGGCCAGTCCGGCGGCGGTGACCAGCGGATTGCCCGAGAGGGTGCCGGCCTGATAGACGGGACCATCCGGAGCGATCATCCGCATCAGGTCCTCACGGCCACCGTAGGCCGCTCCGGGGGTTCCGCCCGCAATGACCTTGCCCAGGGTGGTCAGATCCGGTGTGACGCCGTATCGGCCCTGGGCTGATTGCGGCCCGACACGGAAACCCGTCATGACCTCGTCGAAGATCAGAATGGCATCGAACTGGTCGCAGAGCTTGCGCAGACCGGTGAGGAAATCTGCTGCGGGGGGGATGCAACCCATGTTTCCGGCAACGGGCTCGACGATCAGCGCGGCGACGTCACCGTTTTCCAGGTGCGCCTGTACAGAGGCGAGGTCGTTGTAGTCGGCTACCCGCGTGTCGGCAGCCGTGCCTGCCGGGACTCCTGGGCTCGACGGTATTCCGAAAGTAGCCAGGCCGCTGCCCGCCTGGACCAGGAAGGGGTCGGCGTGGCCGTGGTAGCAACCGGCGAACTTGATGATTCCGGCTCTGCCGGTCGCGGCGCGGGCCAGCCGGACGGCAGAAGCGGTCGCCTCCGTGCCGCTGTTCACCAAGCGCACTACGTCCACCGAGGGAACCATCTCGGCGATCATCTCGGCGAGCTCGACTTCTGCAGTCGTCGGTATGCCGAAGGAGGTTCCGCGCGCAGCCGTCCCGGTAACGGCTTCGACTACTGCCGGATGGGCATGTCCGTGGATCAGGGCTCCCCACGATGCGATGAAGTCGATCAGCTCACGACCGTCGGTGGTCGTGACCCTCGCACCCGATCCGGAGGCGATGAACGGCGGGTCGCCACCGACCGCCTTGAAAGCTCTGACGGGTGAATGCACGCCGCCCGGGATCACCGCGGAGGCTCGTTCGAACCAGCTCATCTCGATCCCTTCAGCGCCCGTGCTGCATCGATTGCGAAATAGGTCAACACGATGTCTGCCCCGGCGCGCACGATGCCGGTCAGCGACTCGAGCATGACTCGGTCCCGGTCGATCCAGCCGCGGGCGGCGGCAGCTTCAATCATCGAGAACTCGCCGGACACCTGGTAGGCGGCCAGCGGGAGTTCGGTGCGTCCCCGGAGGTCACGGATGACGTCCTGGTACGGCCCGGCCGGTTTGACCATGATCATGTCTGCGCCTTCGCCCTCGTCGAGGGCAGCCTCACGCCGTGCTTCACGGGCATTGGCAGGGTCCATCTGGTACGAGCGGCGATCCCCGAAGGCCGGCGCAGACTCGGCCGCGTCGCGAAACGGACCGTAATAGGCCGAGGAGTACTTGACGGCGTACGAGCAGAGGGCGACGTCCCGATGGCCCGCTTCGTCCAATCCCGCCCGGATGGCTGCCACTCGGCCGTCCATCATGTCCGAGGGGGCGACGATGTCGGCGCCCGCATCTGCGTAGACGGCGGCGGTTTTGGCCAGGAGTGGGAGAGTGGCGTCGTTGTCGACTACTTCCCCGTCGAGTGGTCCGCAATGGCCGTGACTGGTGTATTCGCACAGGCACACATCGGCCCACCGGACCAGATCGGGCGCAGCCTCCGCAACGGCTGCGATGGCCTGCGGCACCGGACCGGCCGGGTCCCAACCCGGCGATCCGATCTCGTCTTTGTGGGCGGGGATGCCGAAGAAGATCAGGCCGCCGACCCCGGCGTCCTGGGCCTGCCCGGCCAACTCGACGATACCGTCGACCGAGAGTTGGAAATGGCCGGGCATCGAGGCGATGGGCGTGCGGATTCCTCGTCCGGGAACGACGAAAACCGGCAGGACGAACTGTGCAGGATCGAGCCGGGTCTCGGTGACCATTCTTCGAAGTGCCGCGGTCCTGCGGAGGCGCCGCGGCCGGACGGTTGGGAACTCATTCATACTGCGACTCCTAGGTGCTCGGCCACAGCCTGGGCAAGTGACTGGAAGGTGGGAAGAGGGGCAACGACGGCAGCCGCCCCACCGTTGTTCTCAACGGCACGAAGGGTGGTTTCCCCGATCACCCCAATCTGCGCGCCGTCTAGTGATCTCGAAAGCTGCCATCCGGCGACTGCCGATGGTGAGGCAAATGTGACGGCATCCACCCGATCCAGCGGGGGAGCGATGGGTCGGCTGGAGTAGATGGCAGGGGCGGTGAACCTCGCCGCCCGAGTCGCCAGCATCTGCAGGGGTGCGGGATCGGCGCCGGACGCGTGCGGCCAGACCAGGTGCTTTCCTGCCGCGTGCGGAGCCAGGTTCTCTGCGAGCTGCGCGGACCCGCCGGAGCCGGTGACTGCGACACGGCCGCCTCTCTCAATCACCGCGCGGGCCGAGGCTGCTCCGACCACGGCGAACTCGACATCCGGAAGCGGGCCATCCGGCCAGAGGACATCGATCGTTCTGCGCGAGCTGACGACGAGTAGGTGAGCTTCCCTCGAGGCTTTCCTGGTTGCGTCGAGTGTTTGCTCGTCTGCCGGGTCGACTTCGATGCATGGGAGGACCACGGGTCGCAGGCCCATGAAAGTGAACGGAATCGAAGCGGCCTCCGCCCGGTCGGCACTGGTGGTGACGGCGACGAGCTTCACAACCCGAGTTCCTTGCGGGCAGCAGCCACCACCTGGCGGGGGTGATCGCCGGTGACGCGAGCACGGCGTGCTCCGCGCTCATCCTCCACGAAGGCGTCCATCTGGATCCGTCCGCCGGCCCATTGCGCCAGAGCCCCAAGAGCCGATCGACATCCCGCCCCGGTTTCGGCGAGCAACGACCTCTCCGACTCGACCAGATGGGTCAGCTCGGGTTCGCCGATTGCCTCGACCAGGTCCCGGATGGTGCCGTCGGCGCGGGTTTCAACCGCCAGAACGCCCTGGCCGGGGGCGGGGACCATCATGTCGATTGACAGGACCTCGGAGATTCGGTCGGCATGCTCGAGCCTGACGAGGCCGGCCTCGGCGAGCAGCGCCGCATCGACTTCGCCTGCTGCGACCTTCCCCAGACGGGTGTCGACATTGCCGCGGAGCTCCTGCGTCCGAAGGTCGGGTCGGAGGGCCCTGAGCTGGGCGATGCGTCTGGGGCTGCCGGTTCCTACTACCGCTCCATCCGGCAGGTCGCCCAGCCCGGCACCCACCAGCGCATCCCAGGGAGTTGCCCGCTCGGGAAATGCGGCGAGAACCAGGCCGTCGGTCTGCGTTGTCGGAAGGTCCTTGAGCGAGTGAACGGCCGCGTCCGCTCGCCCGTCGAGCACTGCAGCCTGGACCGAGCGGACAAACGCGCCCATCTGCGTCAGCTGGGCGACCGGTGAAACTCGATCCAGGTCACCCGTCGAGTCGATCTCAACGAGCTCGATCGCGACGTCGGGGTGGACCGCCAGCAGACACTCTGCAACCCGTCGGGCCTGATACAGAGCGAGTGCGGAGCGTCGCGTGGCGAGGCGAATCTCAGTCGGCACCCGCTACCCCGAATACTTCGGCGAGGATGGGCGCGGCGTGCGCTCCCTGTTCGTCGGAGCTCAGGTAGGACAGCGGCCTGTGGAGCACCCGGTGTGCGACGGTCTGAGCGAGCTGGTTGAGCACTCCGAACTGTGCATCGTCGGCGTGGAGCTTGCCGGCGAACCTCCGCACCTCCTCCTCTACGGCCTGACGTGCCTCTGCCAGAATCGCCGATATGACCGGGCCGACTTGATCGTGATTGGTCAGCTTGGACCACATGTCGGCGGCCAGGTCCTCGAGCACGGCTTCAACCTCCTCCGATGCCTGCCGGCCCCGCGCCTGCTCGGCCAGATCATCGAGGTTGAGGTAACGAAGCTCGTCGCGAGCCCCGTTGGGGGAGAAGTCGGGTGGCATGGCAAGATCGACGAGCAGCAGGCGATCGGACCGGGCGGAGAGAGCCTCGCCGAGGACGGCTCCGTCGAAGAGTTCGCGTTTCGACGACGTGGCACTGATGACGACCGGAAAAGTGGCCAGCGCTTTCGGAGCCTCGGACATGTCGCGAATGTCGTCGGCGTCGAAACCGACTGCGGTCGGCCTGCGTGCGTAGACGGTGACCCGCGGCGGGGCCTCCTTTCTGCGCAGCGTCTCGGTCGCCGCCCTGGCCATCGCCCCGGCGCCGAACACTGCAACCTCGCCGGCGTCGGCCGCCAGGTCGGCGGCGACGAGAGCCAGCGAACCGGTGCCGGTTTCCGGCAGTTGCTTGCGGGCTGCCCGGCCGGCCCTGACGGCCGACTGCAGGAGCTTCTCGAACATCCCGCCGGCGGCACCATGAGCCCGGCTCATTTCGAGGGCTCCTCGGAACTGGCCGAGGACTTCGGGTTCCCCGACTATCGGGCTGTCGAGGCCGGCGGCTACACGGTACAGATGCCGGATGACATCCCGGTCGAATCTGACGACCGGTTCGGGGAGTTCCTGGTCGCCGTAGAGTAACTGCAGAACACGACGATTGGCCCGATCACAGCCCACGTTCACCACTTCCACCCGCAGGCAGGTTGCCAGCACGAAGGCGTCGACACCGGCGCCGCGGACCCGGTCGAGCGCTTCTTCGAGACGGGCGGGTTCGAGAGCGAGTCCGGCACGTTCAGCACTGGTGGTATCGGGATGGGCGAACGACGCAGACGTGACCCGGAAGGTCGGTTGGTTCCCCGCCGTGTGCGGATGCACAGGGGTGGTCAATGACATCTGTCTCCCCGAATCGCCGCTTTCTCTCCATCAGGTTGGCCCAGGGTTTCCTCTACACCGCAGGGTGAGAAGTCCCCAGCCATCGGGCCACGAGGCCCTATAGAAGTCGAATCTCGCCGCAATTGACCTTCGACGCGAAGTCGAAATCGAGCCGACGCGACGTCGGACAATTCGCGCCGCGATGCCGGGTCCCGATTGCCGGGTACCGCACGTCTGCTGCAGCGCGGTCCCATGGCCTGGAACCGATTACTCTCCAGCCCATGCCAGTTGGATATCAGGGAGAAGCCTTCTCCTACAGCGATCGAGCCACGCGCGAACTCTTTCCCGACCGCGAACGGATCGGCTTCGAGAACTTCGTCGATGCGTTCACGGCGCTGACCGGCGGGGAGGTAGGCCGTCTGGTTCTCCCGATCGAGAACTCGACGACCGGAAGCGTGCTACCCGTGCTCGATCAGCTGGCGGCGGGCGGAGCGAAGATAGTCGCCGAGCACTACGTCGAGGTGCGGCACGCGGTGCTGGGTGTGCCCGGAGCCAAGCTCGATGAGATTGTCAGCATTCGATCTCATCCGGAAGCGCTTTCTCAGGCCGGCGGAGCGATCGCACGACGCGGCTGGCAGCCTGTTCCCGTCCACGACACGGCCGGTGCCGTGCGTGTGATCGCAGAGCGCGGCGACCCGACCCGCGCCGCGCTTGCTCCTCCTGAGGCGGCTGCTCCGCACGGTCTGGAAATCCTGCTCAGCGATGTCGTCGACAAGCTGCACAACACAACCCGGTTTGTCGTTCTCGAGACCGGTGAGCCGGAAATCCCGGCTGATGCGGACAAGTCGAGCGTTGCGTTCGAGACTCTGCACCGCCCGGGCGCCCTCGCCCTTGCCCTGACCGAACTCGGCTTGCGAGGTGCCAATCTGACCCGCATCGAATCGCGCCCGACGGAAACACCGTGGAGATACCGGTTCTTCGTCAACCTGATCCACGCCCCGGGTCCGGGCGGCTACAAGGCAGTATTCGACCCGCCTCCGGTGACGATGGCCGAGATCCATCATCTCGGCACCTACCGGTCCGAGCTGAGCTGAATGGACTCGCCGACCGCCTGGGACGCCCTGGACATGGGCTGGCAGGCGGCTTTCCGGCAGGCTTGGAAGTCCTTCGGGAAGGGGTCGTTTCCGGTTGGCTCCTCCCTGTTCGCCCCGAATGGAATGCTGATTGCCGTCGGCCGCAATCGCATCTTCGAGACGGGTGGCGATCCGCTGGCGGGGTCGCTGCTCGCCCACGCGGAAGTCGGTGCCTTGAGCCGTCTCTCGACGGATGAACGAAACGATGACGTCACGTTGTACACGACCCTGGAACCCTGCCTCTTCTGCGTGGGGGCCGTCGTGCTCTGCCGGGTTGGGACCGTTCGCTTCGCAGGGTCGGATTCATATGGTGGGGCGGCCAAGCTGTCCCTCGACATCAACTCGCAGACGGCCAGATACGAGCCGTCGATCGTGGGGCCCCTGGACGGTCCATTCGGTCGCCTGGCGGCTGCGCTCCCCCTGGTCTTTCTGGCCCGATCCGGTCGCTGGACACGGGTCCTGGATCACTTCCGGCGGTCCGACTCCGACCTCGTCGAGCTGGCGGAGGATCTCGAAACCCTCGGTCCCTTTCGGGATCCGAGTTTCTCTCCTTTGGCGAAAGCTCTCGAGGAAGCCTGGCCGTATCTCTCATGATTCCGCCGGACCCACGAGACAACCGTGACTGGCCGATCCCGGCGATGACGCAACTGTCCCCGCAGGATCGGGACCATGGGCCCTATGGAGCAGCCGCAATGACTTCGTATCCTCGACATGAGACGAGGGGTGCATAATGGACGACATGTCCGATCGGCCAGAAGATCCGGGCGGGGACAAAGAGCCGGAGATTCTGGAAACCCAAATCACCGGTGGCGATGAGATCACGACGATGTCCCTCTACGGCCACCCCCTGGCCGCGCTCGGCGGCGCGCTCATGGTCGCCGGGATGCTCGTGTTCATCGTCCTACTCGGTCTCGACTACCTCTCCGACGCCGAGAACCCGTATCGGTCGCTCGTCGCCTTCATCGGAGCACCGGTTGTCGGGATCCTCGGTCTCTTGTTGTTCTTGATTGCCATCCGGGTGCAGGTTTCGTCGGCGAAACGGAAGGGACTGCACGTCCGCTGGCGGCTGACGATCATCCCGTCCAGCGCCCGCTATATGCGCAACCTGTGGCTCTTCCTCGGGCTGAGCGGATTCCTGGTCGTCGTCTTCATCTATGCCGGCTTCCGCGGATACGAAGCAACAGAGTCCGTTGCGTTTTGCGGCGAGACCTGTCACACGGTGATGGGCCCGCAGATCGAAACCTACGGTGATTCGGCCCACGCCCGTGTGCCTTGCGTGGAATGCCACATCGGCCCCGGTACCTCGTTCTGGGTCCAGTCGAAGATCGATGGAATCCGGCAGGTCCTGGCGGTAGCGATGGATTCATACACGAGGCCGATCCACACGCCGGTGGTCAGCCTTCGGCCTGCTCCCGAGACTTGTGAGGAGTGCCACTGGCCGGAGCAGTTCTACGGTCAGAAGCTGAAGACGAAGCAGTATTACCGCACGGACGAAGCCAACTCACCGTGGACGATCTCGCTGCTCGTCAACATCGGCGGCGGCAATCCGCAGACAGGACGCGCTGAGGGAATCCACTGGCACATGGTCACGGACAGCCTGGTCGAGTACATCCCGCTCGATACGAAGCGCCAGGAGATTCCTTGGTTCAGGGTGACCAAACCCGACGGGACCGTGGAGGTCTATGCCGATCCCAACGCCACCTACCCGGACCCGGAGGGCCTCGAGACGGAAATCCGGGTCATGGACTGTGTGGACTGTCACAACCGGCCCAGCCATCAGTTTGAACCCCCCGCCGTAGCCGTCAACCTCGCCCTCTCCAAGGGCGAGATCTCCGGCGATCTGCCCTTTATCAGAGCGGTCGGCGTCGATCTTCTCAATGCCGAGTACGCGACACTGGATGAGGCTCTTGCGAAGATTCCGGCCGGACTGCGTGCCTACTACGCCACCGAGTACCCGTTCCGCGTCCCGGACTTGAGCGATGACATCGAGCAAGCGATCGAGGTGCTGGTAGGCATCTACGAAGGCAACTTCTTTCCCGAGATGAATACCGACTACCGGGCGCGCGAGAACAACCTGAGCCACTTCGTCAACGACGGCTGTTTCAGGTGCCACGGCGGGGATCAGGTCAATGAGGTCGGGGAGGCTCTGTCGCTGGAGTGCACCACCTGTCACTCGATAATCGCCCAGGGAGCGTCCGACGATCTCAGCCAACTGGACAGCGACATCGCCGGTGTGGAGTTCATTCATCCGCTCGAGATCGGCGATGTGTGGCAAACGGTCAAGTGCACGCAGTGCCACACCCGTGAGTCTGGTTACTAGGGCGGCGCCGCGGCCCGCGATTCTCAGTTCGCCGCGCCCTTCGACCGGCCGTCCGCTGGTCCGGCCTGAGGCAGATTGCGAACGGGCTCTGCTCCGCGGCGCGGACGGCGGTCGAGGTCATCCGAAGAAGGCCGGTTACGGTGCCCCGGATTCGATCCATTGGCGGATGGTCGCCAACTCGTCGGCGGTGAACTCGCCGGGGTGGCCACCGGCCTCCTGAACCAGCACCATCCGGCTGGCGTCGGCGTCGCCCGGGACCACGACGTCGCCACTCGCCAGCACCGCCTCGAGCGACGACAAATCGATGCCCCCCAGTGCGACCGTGTCGGAGTGACAAGCACCGCAACGGAGGATCACCGCGGTGCCCACTGCACCGTCCCAACTCGAGGGAGCGGCAGGTTCTCCTTCCAGGGGTGCTCCTGCGGAAATCCAGGAGGCGACGAGCGCCAGATCGGCGGCGGCCAGCCGGCCGGGATGTCCTCCGGCCTCCAGCACGGTGATCAGCAAACTCGAGGCGGGATCACCCGCAACGACAACGCCCTCTCGGGCGAGTGTTGCCCCATAGGAGCTCAGGTCGAGCCCACCCCGCGCATTCGACGACGAGTGACACGAGCTGCAGGCATCCGCCAGCAGCGGCCCGACGGTCGCCCAACTCTCGTTGCCGGTCGGGTCCGGCACAGACGTGTCGGTAGGCACCGTTGTGTCGGGGATGACGATCGTCGGCAGCGGGTTGTCTTCGGAAAGGGCCGGCCCGCCGTTGCCCCGCAGCTCGGGTGGCAGGGGCTTGTAGGCCACAACATCTTCGATCGGCTCGATCGTGGCGATCGAAGTCTCCTCGTATGTGATGAACCACCAGGTTCCGACGAGCATTATCAACGCCGCGACTCCAAACGCCGGCCAGAACCTTCTGCGCCGCTCGGCCATCTCCGTCGCGGTTGCCTGAGGTCCGGACAAACCGGCTTCGATTGCTTCGAGTTCCAGTCCGTGTTCCTCGACCATCTCCTGCCGGCTGATGTAGCCGGTGAAGATGCTCTTGTTGAAGTGCTTGATGTGCACGTGATAGATGTGCCAGACGAGGATGGCCAGCACCGCCAGGAGTGCTTCACCGCCGTGGGCGGCCTTCGCAGCCGGAATGAAATCGCCTGGGAGGAACTTGGCGGTGGTGATCGGGTTCCACAGCATGTAGCCGGTGGCGATCATCAGTACGGTTCCCCACACGAACGACCAGTATTCGACCTTCTCGGCGAACGTGAAGCGACCCTGCTTGACCGGTTCGTGACGTTTGCCGGCGAGGAATGCGATGGACTCCTTGATGGCCACCCAGTCCTTCATGCTCGGAACCATTGCTCGCGGCCGCTTCTCGACGTACGTGCGGTATCCGGCCTTGCCGAAATGCCAGATCACGGCCAGCATCAGGACCGTGGCCAGCCAGCGGTGAATCACCCGTACTTGAGGGAGTCCGCCGAGGGATTCGATTACCCATTGGGAGAAACCGGCCTCGAAGAACTTCTGGACCAGGCCGGTCAGACCCAACCCGACGAAGGTAACGACTTGGATCGCATGCTCGATTCGATCGGCCTTTCCGAATCTCAGGATCCGATCGGGTTTCTCGACGTCCTGTTTCTCCCGCGCGAGGATGTCAGACATTTCCGACCGCCCTACGACGATGCTGGAGATGGCGAATCCCGTCGATCGTCACCCAGATGAGCATGCCGCCGACTACTCCGGGGATGACAAGTCGGTAGAACCAGCCGACCAACCAGACGAGAACGGCCTGATCCGAGGTCGGCTGGTAATGGCGCAGCCAGGAGTTGGGGAAGTTGGCGGTGGCGTCGGGATGGCACCGCTGGCAGGTGAGGAGGAGATTCTCCTTGTAGACCGTCGAGTCGACCTCATCAGAGGCCAGGATGTTGTGAACACCGTGACAGTCGATACAGACGGGGGTGTTCGTCGTCTGATCCGGAGCGAGCTCCTCGAACAGCATCACCGTCGTTCCGTGGAAATCTGCGACGTAGGTGTCGAACACCTCGGTACTGATCCCGTACTTGCCCATCAGGGCCTCGTCCGCGTGGCAGTCCTCGCAGATCTTCGGTGAAAAAAGATGAAACTGGGAGTGGGAGGGGCCTTCCACGGCGTGTACCCCGTGGCAGTCGGTACAAGTCGGCACGTCCTGAATGTCATGCTCGAGCAGAGCTGCCCCGTGGATGCTCCCGGCGTAGAGGTCGTAGATCTCCGAGTGGCAGCTCCGGCACGTGCGCGGGATCGCCGTGGTATCGGCGCTCGGATGCGTGACGTTGTGCGCGCCGTGGCAGTCGGTGCAGATTGCCGCCTCGCGGTCGCCGCCGGCCAGTGCCTCCGTATGCATGTTGTCGAGAGTGTCCGTGTACTCGCTCTCGTGGCAGTTGAAACAGGATGTGTACAGCTCTATGGCGAGGTCACGGCGTGTGACGGCCGACATCGGGTCGTGCGGGTACTGACCGATGTCGGTGTGGCAGTCGATGCACGTGAGGCCGGACTCACCGTGAATGGAGGCTTCGAACACGGTACGCGGCACAACGGCCGGGAGCATCTCACCAGATGGGAAGTCGAGGATGATGTTGCCTGCTTCGTGGCAGCCGAGGCAGTAATCGTTCACCTGCGCGTCCGCATCCGACTCTTGAGCAGATGCGGCGAGTGGCACCGTGAGCACGGTGGCCGCCAGTATCCCCAGGAGCAGCAGCGTTGATCTTGTCGACAGCGTCGGCCTCCTACGCGGCCGAGGCTCCTCTCCACTGCCAGCCTACGATCCCGAAACAGGCAAGGATCAGGGCCGACGGACCCTTACCGGCAGGCCGGTTAGTTCACTTGAAAGTTGACCTTCGGCGGCCCGAGTCGCCGGGTTACGGTCGTGTCATGAGGTCGTTGAAGCCTCCGACGGCATCAATCGCGTCGTACAGCATCTGCATGACGTACTTGGCGTTGTGGGCGAAGGCGCCCGGGTCCTTCTGCGCGTACTGGTAGATGTACGCAGCACGGAGGAGGTTCGGTGTCCACGTCGAGTAGACCTCGCCGGATTCGGTGAAGAAATACGGGTAGGTGTGCGAGTCGTAGACGATCCGAACCGGGCCGCCGGGCTCACCTCCGTACGCCCGCATCGCCCCGTACAGCATCTCGAGCATCGTGTTGATCTCACCATCGACGCCTTCGGTTATGTTGCCGTCTCCATCCCAGTCCGTATCCCAGATCCGGATCAACGACAGGTCTTCTGCCGTCTCGACTTCGTTGTGGCATGAGGCGCACGTCTCGTATTTCACCGTCAGCTGATGCTGGTCGTGGCATGCCGTGCAGGTGTTGAGGCTTGCGACGTGGCCGAATCGGCCTACGTAGGTCTCGCCGGCGAACTCGTATCCGCCCTGAACCTCCGTACCGTAGACGGTGGCTCCGGCTGCAAAGTAGTGGATGTTGATGAACCTGAGACCTTCGAGGACTTCGTCACCCGGAGCATCTCCGATGGCGGCGTCGACCGTTGAAGTCGACGATCTGCCCTGGTGGCAGCTTATGCACAGGTTCATCGCCTGATCTCCGCTGTTCACCGAGGCCCCGCTCGGGAAGGTGACGTCCTGCTCGACATCGTTGATGAGCGAGAAATCTTCGAGACTGGCGTGGCAGGTGCTGCAGAGGAATCCGTTGGCCGGGCTGGTGCTGATGTTCACGCCCTCCCGGATGTAGAGCGGCAAACCGTCTGCTGAGTGGCACCTTGCGCAGGAGCCGGGCACGGAGCCCTCCTCGTCCCAATGCCTGAAGGCCTCTTCCGAACCTGCGAAATGACCGTGATCGATCCTGGTGCCGACGGCCACCGGGTTGGCCAGCACCTCGTTGAGGCTTTCGGTGGAGTCGGTCATCAACTGGAGAACGTACTTGCCGCCGTGGGCAAAGGCTCCCGGATCCTTGAGCGAAAGCTGATAGTTATAAGCCGCCTTCAGGAGGCGTGGTGTCCAGTTCTTGTACTGGTTGCCGAAGTTCGCTTCGTCTTCGCCGGCCAGGCCGTCGCCGTTGGTGTCGATGAAGAAGTATGGGTATACCAACGGGTCGTAAGCGATCGTGCTGCCGGTCTTGTCGGCCGCGTACGCCTTTATCGCTTTGAAGAGCGTTGCGCGCACACCCTCGAGTTCGTAATAGATGCCCTCGGCTATGTCCCCGTCGCCGTCGAAGTCGACCGCCGAGCCCGGCATGCGGACGTTGCGGAGGTCTTCGAGTGTCGCGACGCCCGTGTGGCAGGTAGTGCACTCGGCGATTCTCAGCTCAAGTGTGTGGGGGTCGTGACATTGAATGCAGGTCGTATATCCCTCGACGTGGACGAAGAATGCATCGTATGACTTGCCGTCGTATTCGTAGCCGCCCTTGGCTTCCGATCCGTACTTGGTGGCGGCTGCCGCGTAATAGTGAATGTTCTTGAAACCGAGATCCTCCGAGACGGTGTCCTCATCGACACCGGCTGCGGCGATCGATTCATCCACGCTGAACTTCGATTCCCTGCCCTGGTGGCATTCCATACAACGAGACTCATCTCCGAGTCCCGTCAACTCGATGCCGGAAGGCATGACCACACTGTCCTTGGAAATCGTCACGTAGTTGTGGCAGGTCTGGCACTCGATCGTCGAACCCGTCGGGGCTGCCGCATCAACAACGCCGCCGGCGCTACCGTCGACTCCAAGGAAGTCGAGGTAGCCGGTCGAGGTGTGGCACTTGGCGCACGAGGTTGGGACCTCCTGTGGATCTTCCTCATCCCAGTGACGGAAGGCCTCAGCGGTGGCGTCGTTGTGTCCTGAGCCCTCCCAGGCTGCCAAGAATCGAATCGCGAAATCCAGTCCCTGGGGATCGGCGGCGGGAGGGGTTGTCGTCTCCGTAGGTGTCGGGGCACCCGTTGCCGTGGTGGTCGTGTCGTCCTCGCTGCTCGTGCAGGCCATGAGAACCAGCAGCAGCGCGACAAACACGACTACATGCGATCTTCGAAGTCGGCTCATGTTCCCTCCCCTGGGAATTGTCTAGCTCGCTTCCCGACATGATGACGGGTCGCCGCCCCACTCGCGTAGAGCCTTTCGACCCCTTAGCGGCTACACAAGAGGTCGAAAATCCAAGACCGGGCCCTCTTTGATGGAGGCCCGGTAAACCTCAACCTCGTTGTCGCACAGACCGCCATGCCACCATTGCCAGCCATACGAGGACGACGAAACCTATCAGCAGCCCACCAACGACGAGGAGAATCGTGAAGCCGCTCGTGCTCCCGTGTTCGGGAATCTCCGGGGCCGAATGGATTCCCTCTGCCGGGATTGTGACTCCTTCTGAGTGGCATTCGTTGCACGACACCTGAACCTCAGCCGACACCGGCTGTGCGCTGCCCGTGGTATGCGGATCATGGCAGTCGGAACACAGCAATCGACCCGCCTCGGTGTGCAGTTCGTCGGCCACTTTCGTGTAGTGGTCTCGATGGCACATCTCACAAGTCCCGGACTGTTGAGCGGAATAGTCCGAGAGGCTTCCGGCGGTGAATTCCGGATGTGGGTATCCGCTGATGTCGAGGTGACAGTTGCGACATTGCACGCCGGTCTGGCCGTGCACAGAGCGTTCATACTCCCCCCGGAACACGGCCAGGCTCAATGTCTCGTTCGAAGGAAGCGGAACCGCCAGATCGGACTGTTGATGGCAGGCGAGACAGGTGTCGCTGCTCCAGAAAGGATCGCTATTTCCGGGTCCCTCCTGAGCGTTTGCCGGCCGGCCCATCCACAGCAAGAGAGCGAACGCCAACAGAGCCAGCCGGGCGACGCGCTGGATGTTGCAGGCGGTTCGAGTTGGGGTTTGCATGCCTGTCTCCCCGGGCAGGATCATTCGCCGGATTCATGTTCGCCGATTCGTTGCGCCGTCGCCCAGGGGCCTAGTTCCCCGACCGACGGGCCGTTCGCCCTTGACGTCACCCAGATCCGGTTCCGGCCAGGACTCTCTCGAGCTCGGCTGAGAGTTCGTCGTACGTGATCGCACCGGTGAACTTGTGGGTCACCAGGCCGGCCCGGTCGATCACGAAGGTCTCGGGTACGCCGAACGTTCCGAACTCCACACCTGCCCTGGCATCCGGGTCGGTCAAGTACGAGTAGTTGGTACCCCATCCATACCTGTCCAGGAAGGCGATGCTGTCTTCCGGCTGATCGCTGGTGGCGATGCCGACGAACCGGACTCCGCGGTCCGCGTAGTCGGCGGCTGCCGCGGTGAGGTGCGGGTGTTCGTCCCGGCAAGCAGGGATGCACCAGGAAGCAAAGAAGTTGACAACGACGACGTCGCCTCTGAGGTCGCCTATGTTGAGGGTGCCGGCCCGATCGAGATACTCGAGTTCAACGTGCGGAGCAGGAAGTCCCACCAGCGGTGACTCAACGACCCGGGGATCGACACCGAACCTGCTTCCGAACACGATGGCCAGAGCGACGAAAGCCGCGCCGACGACACCGGCGACAATCCAGACTTTCGTGTTCCGTTGAGAGCCTTCCGAGCTTGGTTCGATGGCGTTGTCTACGCTGGTCATGATCCTTGGTTCCCTCCACCTTCGAAGGCAAGAGCTTCTTCGATGTTGGCGATCGTGTCTGGATCGAGGTTCGGCAACTCCAGCACTTCCTCCAGGTACGGAACGCCGTCCGCATAACGGTCGAGTTCGTAGATGAGCATCATGCCGTACCAGTACTTGGCGTCGTAGTTCTGGTCGTCGTTCTCGGTTGCGACCTTGAACAGGTCGGCTGCCTCGGGCATTCTTCCGATTTGTAGATTGAGGAAACCGAGGCCAAACGACGCGCTCGCCCTCTCGATGTCCGTCGGGTCTCCGTCCAGTACCGCTTGGTAATGAGAGATTGCCGACATGGCATCGCCCGTCTCGGCGTAGCAATCCGCAACCGCCAGGCGGAACTCGTTGCCCGGATGAGCGTCCATGGCCGCTTCCAGTTCGGCGCAGCCGGCTGATTGAGGGAATGTCGGGGCGGCCGTCTGCTCCGGCTCGCTCGAGTTCTGCACCGAGATGAGTATCACGGCGAGGGCTGCAATGAGGATCCCGGCACCTACCAGCCAGCGTCTGTTCAGTCCGGCGGTATCCTCCCGGCCCTGCTCGGCGGGAGACAGGGCCGGGGATGATCCGGATTGCTTGCCTGCGGGTGGTGTCTTCTTCGGCGCGGGCGGCTTGCCGAGTGCGGCAAGGGTTGCTTCGGCCGCAGCCAGTTCCGCCTCATACCCGGTGCGAAGTCCGGCAGCGGTAGAGGCGTCTATTTCGCCGTCTTCGACTTGCTGGGCGAGTTCCTCGAGGTCGGTCTTCGCCAGCTCTCGCCGGCCGACTGCGCGGTCGTATGCCTCCTGATTGAAGTTGGTCACTGCCGTACCTCGCTGGATTCGGTTGCCGGAGCCGTGCGCCGGGTGAAGATCAGGTAAACGCCGGCGACTACCGCCAGTATCGGAATAAGCCAAACCATGAGCGTGTTTCCGGCGAAGGGCGGGTCGATCACGATGCTGTCGGTGTAACGCTCGGTGAAGTAGTCGATGATCTGATCGTCCGACCAGCCTTCTGCGATTCGTTCCTCGACCACGTCCATCATGGCTCGCGCCGTTTCAGAAGGTGAATCGGCTATCGCCACTCCCTGGCAGACGGGGCATTTCACGCGACTGCCGATCGCACGGGCGCGATCTTCATCGCTCTCGTCACCCTGGATCAGTCCGACGACGACGACAACCGCCAGAGCGATGGTGACGACGGCGGCGATGGTCTTGCGAACCGAGTCAGACATCGGCGGACTCCCGCCTGGTGGACCGCTCCGGTTTCTTGGCTGTGTAGGCCCAGGCGCCGGCTCCGGCGGCCAGGAAGCCGCCGACCCAGATCAGCCATATGAACGGGAACCAGAAGACCTCCAGTACGACGGTCTCCGGGTCGATGCTGCGGAGGGACAAGTAGAGGTCACCCGAGAACATCGTGTCGACTGAGGGTGTGGCGATGGACGACGTGTTGTTGCTGTACTGGTTCAGCCTTGGTTGGTACGCCCCGACGGTCGAACCACCCTTCGTCACCGTGATATCTGCACCTGTGACGAACCTTCCCGGTTCTTGACGGCTGAACTCCTGTTCGTATGTCACCTCGAATCCGGCGAAATTGACCGTTTCGCCCTGGTCGATGGAGATCGTGCCCGTCTCAGCCAGGTTCGATGAGAAGACGATGCCCAGGGCGAGGATGGCTATTCCCAAGTGGGACATCTGGCCGCCCCAGTAGTGCGGGTCTCCGCGCATCAGACGGGAAGTTGCCGAAGCGGTCCCGATTCCCAGCTTCTCAGAGCGAGTTCGGGCCGTCACGTAGAGATTCCGGATGATGGCGCCGATGACGAAGACAGCGGTGAGAATGCCGAGGAGCAGGAACGGGTTCCTGTAGCCGAGTACAACTGCCAGTGCGGCCGACCCGAGCGCGATGCGGACCGGCCAGCGGATGCGCTCCCAGATGACCGCGGCGCTGGCCACCCGGTAGGGCGCGATGGGGCCTATGCCCATGGCCAGCAACAGAAGGAAAGACAAAGGAATGGCCATCCTGTCGAAGAACGGACGACCTACGCCGACCGTCGAGTCCGAGAAGGCTTCGACGAAGAGCGGATAGAGGGTCCCGGTCAGCACCATGAAAGCGAACACGGTCAGGAGCAGGTTGTTGAGCAGGAACACGCCTTCCCGGCTGTTCAGCGCGTCGAGTCGAGGTGACGAGGCGATTGTCTGGGCGCGTACCGCGAACAGTCCCAGTGATCCCAGCAATACGACGAGAAGGAACCCGAGGAGGGCCGGTCCTATCGCCGATTGCGAGAAACTGTGAACCGAGACGATGACGCCGGAACGGGTCAGGAAGGTACCGAGAATCGTGAGCGCGAAGGCCGTGATGACGAGGACGAAGTTCCACGACTGCAGCATGCCCCGGCGCGCTTGCACGACCGCCGAATGAAGGAAAGCCGTTGCAATGAGCCACGGCATGAATGAGGCGTTCTCTACCGGGTCCCACGCCCAGTATCCGCCCCACCCGAGCACCTCGTACGACCAGAGCCCGCCGAGGATGATTCCGCCGGTCAGGAACATCCAGGCGAAAAGCGTCCAACTGCGTGTGCGGGCCAACCATTCGACCCCGGTCGCCTTGACCATCAGCGCGGAAACGGCGAACGCGAACGGAACTGTCAGTCCGACATAACCGACGTACAGCGTGGGGGGGTGAAGGGCCATCAGCCAGTGGTTCTGCAGCAAGGCGTTGGCTCCGATGCCGTCGATCGGTGCCGCGATCACGTCACCTATCGGGCCCCAGGCCCCCTCGGCGCAACCCACGCCTCCCGACCACGCTTGCAGGCAAACGGCGAATGGGTTCGAGATCGATGCCATCAAACCGAAGAAGTACAGCGAGACGAGGCCCATGATTGCCAGGGCGCCCGCCGACAGTCTGTCACCCTCCTTGCTGCGGAAGAATCGTGTGTAGACGCCGTACGTGAAGCTCGCCAGGACGAGGCCCCACAACACGATCGATCCTTCCAGCGACGCCCAACCGGACGCGAATTTGAAGAGTGTCGGAGTGGCACTCGAGGAGTTGTTGGCGATGTATTTGATGGAGAAGTCGTCGGTGAGGAGGCCGAGTTCGAGGAAGAACATCGCTGCGACTGCTCCTCCGAAGAGGGCTACGACGGGGAGTCCGAGGTAGGAGGCGGTCGCCCTCCCGGGGTCTCTCATCGCAATGAAACCCCGCACCGTGATCCCCAGTGCACCAACCAGCGCAACCAGAACCGAGAGATACCCAAGAGTCGCGTTCATCTATTGGTGCCTTCCTCCGCTGGGACTATCGAACTCTCCGAGCTCGAGGTCCCCCGTATTGCCATCAGCTTCCCTGAGGATAAGAGTATCTCGACCGTAGACGTACGGCGAAAGGCCCCGCTGACTGGGGCACTTGGGCCCTGCCTGCCGGAACCTCCTCCGTGGAACCCTACTCGGGTGATGTTCGGGAGGAACCAGGTCGCTAATCCGGTCGCGTCCGTTTCGGTGGAGGATGCTTCGGGCGTACACTCGTCCGCCATGTCCGATTCGCCAGTTGTCCGGTTGAAAGACGTCGCCGTTCGCTACGGTCGTGTTCCCGTGCTCAAGAGCGTCGAACTCGAGGTTCCGGCGGGCGAGGCCACAGGAATCGTAGGTCCCAACGGCTCGGGCAAATCGACCTTGCTTCGGGTACTGGCCACGCTGCTCCGGCCGACGGAGGGCAGCGTTGCGGTATTCGGGAGCGAGATGGGCCGGGAAACCGCATTCTCGATAAGGCGGCGAATCGCCCTGATCGGACATCAGCCCGCCTTGTATCCCCAGTTGACGTTGCGCGAGAACCTCGTCTTCGTCTCCCGTTTGTCGGGTCATAGCGAGGAGCGCGTCGACGAGATGCTGGACCTCGTCGGTCTGGCAGGTGCGAAACACCGGCGAGCCGAGCAGTCATCGCACGGGATGCAGCGACGCGTTGAGTTCGCCAGGGTGATTCTCACGAAACCCGACCTGCTCCTGCTCGACGAAGCCCACGCAGGTCTCGATCGAGAGGCGGGTCAACTCGTCGACGCGGTCGTCGAGAACGTCCGCGCGCGAGGGGGTGCCGCCGTTTTCGTCTCTCATGAGCTCGATCGGATGCTTCCGCTCGTACAGTCGACCTACGAGTTGGTCGGGGGCGCCGTCGTACCGGGAGGCTCGCGATGACGGGTCCTTCTTTCTGGGGCCAGGCCTATGAAATCGGCCGCAAAGACATGCGGGTCGAGGGTCGCTCCGGCGAGGTGCTGAACATCACGATCCCGTTTGGTGCGGTGGCGCTTCTGCTCATCCCGCTGGCGATAGGAACGGACCGGCCGATGATCGCCTCGGTTGGTCCCGGCATGTTCTGGGTCGTGACGCTCCTCTTTGGCATGCTCGTCACGTTCCGGCATTCCGCCACCGAGACCGTCGCCAACCGCGAGATGATGGTGCTGCTCGGAATGGACCCGGCCGCCCAGTTTGTGGGTCGGGTGAGCGCCAGCTTTCTCCTCCTGCTCGTCTTCGAGGGGGTGCTCGCACCCCTCACGATCGTGCTGTACAACCCGGACCCCGTCTCCGGTTGGCCGGTGTTGCTCGTGGTGCTGCTGCTGATGGCGATAGGCCTGGCTCTCATCGGCACTTTGGCCTCCGGCATCACGTCCGGTCTGCGTTCCCGCAACACTCTGGCGCCGCTGCTGGTCGCACCCCTGTCTCTGCCTCTGCTGGTCGGAGCATCACAGACCTATGAGGCTTTGTCGCAAGAGTCAAGTATCCTCACGCCCATCCTTCTGCTGGTTGCCGTTGTT
The DNA here is from genome assembly GCA_035471805.1 of Acidimicrobiia bacterium. Classification (NCBI taxonomy): domain Bacteria; kingdom Bacillati; phylum Actinomycetota; class Acidimicrobiia; species Acidimicrobiia bacterium. Next base: position 28,144 of record DATIPS010000031.1, read on the forward strand.
CTCGGCCTGGCAGTGGTAGGTGTGCTGACCGCCCGTTTCCTCGAGGAGGCCTCACGTTGAACAGACATCGCATATTGGGATTGAGTGCGCTGGTGGTGATCGCCATCGGCTTCTACTTCGGCAGCCGGGCGCCCCTCGATCAGTTGCAGGGCGAGTACACGCGCATCATGTATGTGCACGTACCGTCTGCCTGGCTGGCCTATCTCGCGTTCCTGGTCACGCTGGTGGCTTCGATTCTGTGGCTGACGAAACGTCGGCTCGTGTTCGACCGCGTCGCCGAGTCGAGCGTCTCCATCGGAGTGTTCTTCACCGCGCTGGCTTTGATGACGGGCATGATCTGGGGTTACCCGGTCTGGGGCACCTTCTGGGACTGGGGTGACGCCCGCATGATGACCACCGCTCTCATGTTCTTCGTCTACGTTGGTTACCTGGCGCTGCGGCGCAGTATTCCGGATCCCGCCATGCGGGCCACACGTTCGGCGGTGCTGGGCATCGTCGCCTTCTTCCTGGTGCCCCTCTCCTATCTGTCTGTTCTCATTGTGCGTACTCTCCATCAGGGGATCACGGTGGCCCGTCCGGATTCCCCGATAGACGGAGAGATACTCCTCGCACTCCTGAGCAACGTCGGTGCATTCACCGTCGTCTATTTGGCCTTGATGAGCCTGAGGACCGCCATTGCCAGAGGCGAAGAGGAACTCGAAGAACAATCAGCGGCTGTCGATGCCACGCCTGCAGGTGCGGCGATCACAGCTCCCGACCTCGAGGGGGTGCGAGATGTCTAACGGATGGGTCTTGTTTGCCTATATCGTCGTGTACGGCTTCATGATCGGTTACGCAACGTTCCTGATCATGCGCCTGCGTAACGTCCGCGGACGGGTGGAGGGCTGAGATGATGCGCTATCGCTGGTTTGTGCTTCCCGCCATCGGAGCCATCGTCGTGATCATCGGCTGGATGGTGTTCCTCAGCCTGGGTGAGAACCTCGTCTATTACCTGACGCCCAACGAAGCAGTTGAGCAAAGAGCCGAATTCCCAGACGGCGAGCGCTTCCGGCTCGGAGGCCAGGTGGAAGAGGGCAGCCTGATCGAGACGAACGACGGAGTCGAGTTCACCGTCTCAGACGGAGCCCACGAGGTTCACATCGTGCACGTCGGCGCGCCACCGGAACTGTTCCGTGAGGGTGTCGGAGCCATCGTCGAGGGAGCGTGGGATGGCGACGTCTTCCGCAGCGATGAGTTGGTCGTCAAACACGACGAGCAGTACCAGGCGCCGGAAGACGAAGGCCACCCCTACGAGGTTCCGACCGACGCGTAGGTGGTCGCGGGTCGCGAGTCACCCCCGCGGTTTTCGCCTGCCGGCTAATCCATCTCTCCCACTTGCCGTGGGGGGCTAACTCGCCGGTTCTACCACTGCTCGCCAGTCCGGATCGTCGGGAGCATCCTTCTCCAGCGAGCGAAGGTAGGTGGTGATTGCGGTGATCTGTTCGAGGGTCAGTGGACCGCCGAAGTCGATCGAATAGGCGCCCATCTGCGAACCGGGGACACCAACCGAGGTGAGACTGATGATCTGCTGGTCCGTGGCGGCCTCCAGGAACTGCTTTGAGTTCAATGACGGTCCCACCTGCCCGTTCCGGCCGGCTTCGCCGTGGCAGGCGGCGCATTGGCCGGCGAACAGACTCTCTCCGGACGCGGCCAGCTCTTCGGTCAGCAACGCGCGCGCCTCGCTGCGATTGCTGGGTTCGAGGAGCCTGTAGGCGGGGAAGGCCAGCACCAGGACAACCATGAGGGCCAGGCCTGCCTGCATCCACCTATTGGTCGCCTCTTCGAGTCGCGTATCGACGGGACGCTCACCCATGCGAGCTCTCCTCGCAGGATGGCCCGCGGACGGGTTCGTCGAGGGTTTCGATTCCCACGGCAGGCCCGGCGATCGTTGCTCCTGTGTCCACGAGGACGATACCGTCGACGATCTCGACCGCGTAGCGGTCCATGCCCCGGGGAGCAGGGCCTGCCCGGTACTCGCCTGCCCTGTTGAAGTACGAGCCGTGGCACGGGCACTCGAACTGTCCGGACGAGTCACACCAGGGCACCCGGCAGCCGAGATGCGGACACTTCTCCGACAGGGCGACTACCTCGCCGTCGATCTTCGTCAGGTAGGCCCTCGCAGCTCGGATGGCCTCGACGCCGGCATCGGGAACCGTTTCCACTGGTTTGGTCTTGATGACCCCGCCGAATCCCCCGGTGATGCGGGGTTGGAGGACATCCCACGTGGTCCATCCTCCGGCCAACCCGATGAGGGCCGCGCCCCACTTCCACGCCCTGGAAAGGAACTCTCTTCGACCGATTCCGTTGCTCATAGCTCTCCATACCACTCTTGCCAGGGCCAGACCCAGCCCCAGTTGGGGCCGCGAAAGGCAAATCCGATGATCGTCAGGATGATCCACACGACCATGAAGATCGTGAAGGTGGCCACAGCGACCTTTCGGAAACGGGGCTCGGTCCTGGGGCTGCGGTCGATGTAAGGGAGAGCTGCGAGGCCGAGGATTATGGCGCCGGGGACCAACACACCGGCGACCAGGGGATGGAACATGGACAACAACTCCTGAAGCGCGGCGAAATACCACGGAGCTTTCTCAGGGTTGGGAGTCAACGTTGGGTTGGCAATTTCTCTGAGCGGGGCGTCGAAGAAGATGGCCAGCACCAGAACCACCGCCATCACGACCAATGCTGCAACGCCGTGCCTGACGAGCAGATGCGGCCAGACCATGACCGGCTCTTGCTCGTCGAGAACCTTGCGGTCTCCGCCCGGCGGCTTTCCGGGGACTACTCCCAGCACACGCCGACCGCCGATGATCTCCGGGTTCTCCTGATCGGGTCTAGGCACCGGCATCAACACCCTCCTTCGCAGGATCCAGCATGCTGTCCTTGCGCCACCGCCACAGATGGATGGTTATCAGGAGGACGAGGGCGACGGGCAGCACGGCAACATGCAATACGTAGAACCGGAGAAGAGTAGAAGAAGCGACCACGGGTCCGCCCAGCATCATTTCCTTCACCGTGTCGCCTATGAACGGAACGAAAGCGGCCATTTCGGTACCGACCGTCACCGCCCAGAAGGCGAGTTGGTCCCAGGGGAGCAGGTAGCCGGTGAACGACAGCAGGAGTGTCAGGACCAGGAGCACAACACCGATGCCCCAGTTGAACTCGCGCGGCGACTTGTAGGCGCCCCGGTAGAAAACGCGGGCCATGTGGGCGGCAACTACGAGCACCATGAGGTGCGCAGACCAGCGGTGCACGTTGCGGATGTACTGGCCGAAGGCGACCTGCGTTTGCAGATTGAGGATGTCGCCATATGCCTGCGTTGGCGACGGCACGTAGAAGAACATCAGGTAGATACCGGAGACGACCAGCGACCCGAACAGCACTGCCGAAGCCACCCCCAGATACCAGGAGTACCGGAAGGTGATTTCCTTTCGTCGTACTTTCACCGGATAGATGTGCAGGAAGAAGTTCGCCCAGTGGCCGGCGGCCTGGTCGCGTTCCGTGGCGCGATCGGTTGCGCGCCAGATCGAACGGCCGATCGTGCTCTCCCTGATTCGTTGCCCCAAAGTCATACCGCTGCTCCCACGGTCGGCACTCCAACTCCGGTCCAGAGACCCATCGACAACGCATCCGTCGGACACCGCTCAATGCAGAGTGCACAACGGATGCAGCTTTGCTCATTCAACATCAATGCCGTGCCTCCCGGGTCATCGGGATGGATCTCCTGAGAAGGGACCAGCGAGATCAGATCCAGCGGGCAGACATCTGCGCACAGGGCGCACAGCACACATTTGTCTGTGTCGAGCAGGATGTTGGCGAAGCAGCGAAGGCACCGCTGCGCTTCACACCTGGCCTGTTCGACGGTGAAACCGGTTTCAACTTCCGCCAGGCCGATCCGGCGGTCGGTGGGGAGGGTTGGCACGTCGACCCGTGGAACCCGGTCGTAGACGTCGTCGAGACGATGGAACTGCTCGAGCTGGACCATCGTTCCCGCACTCGCCTCGGTGAAACTGCCGCCGAAAGCCTCATGGATCTCACGGGCGGCGCGGCGGCCGTCGGCTATGGCCTCGATGAGGGTACGCGGACCACGGGCGGCATCCCCACCGGCCCAGACCATCGGAAGTGAGGTGGCGAGGCTGTCGGTGCCGACCTGGATGGTACGCCGGGGGCTCAACTCGGGGCCGTCATCGCCGAGTACATCGACATCGATGGCCTGGCCTATCGCCATGATGATCGTGTCGGCTTCGAGCTCCATACTGTCGGATTCGTCGAACTCGGGTGCGAACCTGCCCTCATCGTCGAATACCCGGGTAACGGCGATCGTCTCTATGCCGGTCACCTTGCCGTTCTTGGTGAGAATCCGGGCAGGCCCGCGGCGGTTGACGAACCTGATCTCCTCGTGCTCGGCCTCTTCGATCTCGAATTCCGATGCAGGCATCTCGTGCCTGGCTTCCAGAGACATGATCGTTATGTCCTGGGCTCCGGTCCTTGCTGCAGTGCGGGCGACATCCAGGGCCTCGGTCATCGAAGCTCGTTCGTGGCCCTCGTCGTAATCGGCATTCCTTCTTGCGATCTCGTCGTAGGTCGAAGCACGGAGGGCAGTGCGGGCGGCGTCCATGGCCACGTCACCGCCGCCGATTACCACGACCTTCTCGCCGATGCTGGTCGCGAACCCCTGGTTGGCGTTGATCAGGAACTCGATCGCCTTCAAAACGCCGTCTGCCTCGTGCCCTTCCAGATCCAGTCCACGGCCGAGCGTCGCGCCGATGGATAGGAACAACGCATCGTGGCGGTCGCGAAGTTCATCGAGTGTTACGGCATCGCCGAGTTTGGTGTTCAGGTGCACTTTCACGCCCAGATCGGTGATGGCTTTGATCTCCGCGGCCAGGAGGGTCCTGTCGAGCCGGTATTCCGGAATGCCGAGGAGCATCATGCCGCCGAGTTGCCCGGTGGCTTCGTAAAGCGTGACGCCGTATCCGAGCCGGCGCAGGTCGTGGGCCGCCGACAGGCCGGCAGGGCCACCGCCGACGATGCCGACGTTCTCGGGTCGGGACTCCTCCGGCGGTGCGGCTACCTGTTTGTAGGTATCCATGCCGGCTTCGACCCCGAACTGATCAGTCACGAAACGTTTGAGAGCCCGGATGGCGATGGGCTTGTCGATCTCGCCCCTCCGGCAGGCATCCTCGCACGGAGCTGCGCAGACCCGGCCGCAAACCGAGGCAAACGGATTGGGTAGACGGGCGGTCAGGTAGGCGAGCTCATCGAGTCCATCTGCGATCGCGGCAACGTACATGCCTGCGTTGGTGTTTACGGGACACGCCGCCAGACAAGGGATGTTCTCATCGAAAAAATGAAGTTTCTCCATCCCTAATGCTCCGTCGTCGACACCCTATCGCACGCACCCCGGCGTGTTTTCCGGGGTGCGTAGGAGAGTAGCAACCCGACCCGACGCCGCGTCGAATCGACGGCTCGGGATTTCCGGCTTCGCTACTCGGCTGCGCCGCTGTTGACCCAATAGATGAGAATCGCGATCTGATCGTCCGAGAGCGGAGCACCCGGGGGCATCAGGGCACCTTCTCCGAGCAACCGCTTGATGAACGTGCTGTTGTCCGCGTCTCCAGGTATCACCGCAGGCCCGCCGTTCCCGCTGTTGACCGTCGAGTCGTACGTTGAAGCGTCCCATCCACCGGCGGATCCGTGGCATGCCCCGCAGCTGGCCTGGAGGATCGGACGGACGTCCCTCGTCCACGTGTAGTCGCCATCGGCCGATGGCGCCCCTCCCACGGATACCTCGGCGGTCGCCCCGCCGGCGATCCACTGCTCGATCAACTCGATCTGGCTGTCGGGGAGCGGCGCGGCGGGAGGCATCAGGTTACCGATACCGCGCATACGCTTGACCAGGGTGCTGCCGTCGGGGTCGCCCGGGATGACGGCCGCACCGCTGTCGCCGCTCTCGATGACCTTGGCCATCGTCGATGCATCCCATCCTCCCGAGGAGCCGTGGCATCCGCCGCACGACGCCTGGAAGATCGGCTCGATGTCGCGTGAGTAGACGATGGTCTGGGCGGCCCCGCGACCGCCGAGCGAACGGATATGCTGGACCAGATCATCTATCTGAGATGCCGTGAGAACCTCTCCCCAGGCAATCATCGAGGTGGCCGCATGCCCATTGGCGATGACGTCGTGGAGGCTTTCGTCCGTGTACGAGTCCTGGAAGTCGTCCGACGTAAGAGACGGTCCGACCAAACCGGGACCACCGGCACCGTCCCCACCGTGACACTGTGCGCAAAAGGCGCTGAAAAGCTGAGTGCTTCCACCGGCGACCGGTCCACGACTCAGGTCCGGTGGGAACTCGACGGGCGGATTGGCTTCCCAGGAACGCATGAAGGCGACCAAGGCGGCGACTTCATCTTCTGTCAGAGGCCCACCCTCAGAATCCAGGAACGGCGCCATGCCCTGATCTGGCTGGCCCTTCGAGATGATCGCCCGCAAGGTTGCGTTGTCGCGCGTCTCGAGATACAGGGCCGTGCTGATCGGAGCGATGATGTCGGCCACATCCGTGGGGTGAGGGCCGCCTTCGCCGAAGTCACCGTGACATGACGAACAAAGCCGTCCGTACAGCTCCTGCCCGATGATCACGGGAGTACCGCGGCTGGCGTCGAGTGTGTAGCTGACGAGCGCGGTTAGTTGCTCCTCCGTCAAAACGTCTCCCCAAACCGGCATAGACCTGTGTTCGGCACCGCCGGCGATTATGTCGATGGCGGTGTCGACATCGGTCGCAGTGGGCACGCGACCTCCGTGGCAGTCGGCGCAGTGCTGTGCGAAGAGATTCGCGCCGTCGGGTGATGTCGACGGTTCTACGACAAATTGAGCCAGCAAGATGATCTCGCTCTCGGGGAGCACATCCCGCCACTGGGTCATATCCAGGTGATTGCCGCCTTGCCGGATGAGAACGTCAAGTTGATCGCGGTCGCCTTCCCAATCGATGGACCGGCCGTGGCACTGGGAGCAATACAGCGTGTAGAGACGTTGGCCATCCGGCGCCAGCAGGAAGTTGAGCAGCGCAGTGCGATCCTGTCCGAATACGACATCGTCCCACTCGGGTATTTCCAGGCCTGCGTGGGCTGCATATTCGGTTCCCTGGCTGAGGGAAGCCTGAAGTTCGAACGGGCTGACTGCGGCCAGATCTCCCGAATCATGACATTCAGCGCAGTTGGCGGTGAAGATGGATCCGCCCTGCGGTGACAGGACGAATCCGGCCAGGGCGTCTATCTCATCGGTCGACAGTGTCGCGGAGAACGCCGGCATGCCTTCATGGCCTCCGGCGATCGTCTCGTGGAGGTTCGTTCCGCTGGTGATATCTATCGAAGCCCCGTGGCACACGGAGCAGTTGGCAGTAAAGAGCGCGGCCGCGTTGATCTCGCCGGTGACGTCGGCAGGCAACGGAATGTCGATCATCGACTGAACTGTGAGGAATCCCATTCCGGTTACTGCTACGCCCAGCGACGCCATGACCCAGGTGCGGTTGGTGAAATGGCGGAACTTCGTCTTGTCGAGGTACGGCATGGCAAAGAGGACCGCAAAACCGAGGGCCGGCAAGAGGATGACCCCCACGAACTCGAGATTTCCCGGGAAGTATTTGAGCAGTTGGAAGAGCCACAGGAAGTACCACTCGGGGCGCGGGGTGTAGTTGCTGTCGGACGGGTCGGCCCGCTCGTCGAGCGGCGCGCCTTCGAAGTAGGAAAGCCCGATGAGCACTACCAGAACGAGGAACCCGACCAGGACGTCTTTGAACACGGCGTCCGGGAAGAACGGGATACCTTTCTTCTTGTCCTCGGAGTATTCCTCCAGGTACTCGGAGCGCTCCTCCGGCTTCATGCCTCGACCTCCACATCGGGCTCTTCGCTCTCAGATTCGGAAGCCTTCGGTGGTGCGGTGATTCCGATACGAACCACCAGGAACATGTGGATTCCGACCAAGAGCAGCAACAAGGCCGGGAGTACCCATATGTGCATCCCGTAGAACCGGGTCAAGGTGACCGCCGAGAGCTCCTCCCCGCCCCGGGCGAAACGGAGCAACCACGGTCCGATAACCGGAACAACCTCCAGCATCCGGGTCCCCACCGTCGTCGCCCAGTAGGCCTTCTGATCCCACGGCAACAGGTATCCGGTGAAACCGAATGCCATCGTCACGGCCAGGAGTCCGAGGCCCGTGAACCAGGTCACCTCGCGTGGGAACTTATAGGCTCCGTGAACAACCACTCTGACCATGTGAAGTCCCGCCAGTACCACCATGGCGCTCGCCCCCCAGTGGTGGAGGCCGCGGATCAGCCACCCTGCCGTGATCTCATTGGTGATGAAGGAAACGCTGTTGTACGCGTCCTGAGGGCTCGGCACGTAGTAGATGGTCAGCAGGATCCCGGTGAGAATCTGGTTGATCATGACCAGCAGCGTTGCGCTGCCCAGGGTGTAGAACCAGTTGACCTTGGGGATGTTGCGGAGCGCCAGGGCCTTCCAGATCGGCTTCCAGCCCATCCGCTCTTCGAACCAGAGGCCGATCTTCTCCATCATGCTTCGACCTTTCCCACGATGAAGAGCTGATCATCTTCGACCGAGATCTCGTATTGATCGAGTGCTCTAGGGGGAGGGCCGGACGCAACCGTTCCGTTCTTGTTGAAAGCTGCGCTGTGGCACGGGCAGAAGAACTGCTCTTCGCTGTCGAGCCAGCGAACTCTGCATCCGAGGTGCGTGCAGACGTTCGACATGGCGGTGAAGTTCCGGCCGTCTTCGGTCAGGAGATAGAAGGCCAACTCCTCGGTCTGTGTTACCCAGCCCGTCTTTCGTTCGATGGCGGTCTTGAACAGGGTCGGTTCGCCGATCGGTACTTTGGAGGCCGGTCCGAGGGGTATGGCATCGACTCCAAGACCTCCCCTGGCCTTAGCCGGAGAAACGAGATACGCGACTGTAGGGATGCCCATTAGCGCACCGATCCCGCCGACCACTGTGGTGGTAACGCGACTCAGGAATGTGCGCCGACTCATCTTTGCCATGCGGCCCCCGATGCTCTGTTGTTCCTCTCCGTCACAATACCGTAGTGACTTCGAGGTGACTCACAATGGGGCAAAAGGCCCCAAGAACTAGGGACTCTTTCCAGGGGCCCGGTCGCTCTGCCGTTTGCGCCCCGAGAGGAGGTTGGTCACGAGGGGAGCGAGGAGCCCATCCGGAAAAGTCGAGCCCGGATCCCGGCGAGTGTCCATCTCCGGAACCATCGTGTGTGGTTCGAGTCCCAGTGCCCGGCGCGCGAGCCGGACCGTCTCTTCCTCGTGCCCGGGTTTCACGCGATTGATGACCACGCGAGGAACCGGCCCCTCCCAGTCTTGGACCAGCCGGGCCGCCCTGATGAGATTCATCGGTTGTGCGTCGCAGACGAGCACTACTTCGTCGCTGGTGGTGAGGAGCGTGTTGGAAGGTTGCCACGGGCCAACATCAGCGATCGTGATCTCGAAGGCGGCCAGCGTCGATTGGAGGAGATCCGCCAGGCCGAACCGCCCGGCGGCTTCGACCGGCAGTGGAGAGGGCCCGCCGATAACGGTCAAATCCCCGGGGCAGCCTGCTCTGGTTGCGATCAGCCGATCGAGCGAGCGGAGCGCATCGGTGATGTCGAAGAGGCTCGGTCCGGGCTCAATGCCGAGACGAAAGGCAACCCCTGGTGCCTGCAGGTCGAGGTCGAGAATGGCGGTCCTGTTTCGTTGCCCGATGCTCCGTGCAAGTGACACGGCGATCTCGGTTCGACCTGGAGCCCCTCTCGGCCCGGTCACCGATATGAGACGTCCGCCGCTATCGGAGTCGAGTGCATCCGCAGCGGCCAGGGTGGCGGCAGTGAGTAGTTCCTCGGGCGGTGTCGTATCCGGTAGCGCGGCGTCGGCACCTCCCCGGCACAAGAGCTCACGTCCCGGAACGTCGCCCATCGGATACACCCCGACTACCCGGGTCCCGCCGCGCCGGATCGAGCGGATCCGATTCGACGTGATCCACGAAGTCTCCGAGCCGACGATGACCGTATCGAGCGGGGCGGCGCGCTCCAGGTCCTCCGGCTCGTACGCGCGCCGCACGATGCGGACGGTAGGGTCCCGGCGGGCTGTGTCGACCAGGCGGGGTTCCCACTCTCTTGCCGACAGCACAGTCGCGATGCGCGGCCGGTTCACTCGACTCCCTCGAATCCGGCCGCGACGATTTGGTGCAACAGGACGAATCGTTGCCGATCGCCCACCCGGAGCACCACGTGATCGGATCCGACCGCTTGGACGACGCCGAGCACCGCCCGACCGTCTCCGCACCAGAGCGTGGCACATTCGTTCCGATCTTCAGCATCGATGAGCCGGTCCCGCAGCGAACGGCGGCGCCACCAGAGGGCGCGAGCCGCCGCTTGTTCGGCCTCCGCGACTCGTTCCCATTGGCGACGCAGGCGGCGGGAGACGTCGACGAGGTCAGGGTGTCTGAGCGGGTCCATCATAATCAATCTGTTGAAACATAACGATAGTTTATAAAAGTTAACATAGTTCGGGGATGTAGAAAGAGGAGATGTTTTCGCGACCTCGTGTGCGCTTGCCGTGCGGACCCGTCCGGCATACGCTGTCGTCAAATGAAGCGCATCGAAGTGGACATCCCCAAAGAGTGGCTTTCGGTCGCCGACATCAGCGAGTACATGGATGTATCGAGCTTCGTCGTGACGGGTGTGCTGCGTGCCGGAGAACTTCCGGCGGTCAAGTTCGGGAGGGAATGGCGCATTGCCCGGATCGACTTCGAGGACTGGATCAACGACGCCAGAATCGCGGGACGCGAGTGACGGGATCCAGTCTTTGGGGAGTTCGCCGGTACTCAAACCTGCAGGCATCGCCGGCAGGCAACTAGCGTCAGTGACATGGAAATGTGGAATGTTGTCGTTTGGAACGATGAGGTGAATCTCGCCGCGCACGTTGCCTATGTGTTCCGGCGGCTCCTCGGCATGGCAAGGGAGGACGCCACTTCTCTGATGCTCGATATTCATCGCACGGGTTCCGCAACGGTGGCATGCGGCGCGCGTGAGCACGTCGAGCTGACCTGTTTCCGGCTGCGGACCCACGGCCTGGACGCGACGCTGGAGCTGGCGTGAGCGAGCCCTTCGCTCCTTGCGCCGGCGGCGTCCGGTTGACGCTTGCCCCCTGGGAGGTCGACCTTCTGTCGCTCGTCCCGGCACTGCTCGATTCGGTGGGGAAGTTCGATTCGGATCCGGCTGCCGAGCGGCTGGCCATGCGCGCCTACCCATTCGACGAAGATGCCGACGATGAGTTCAGGCGCTTGCTCGCCGGTGAGCTCGAACACGGCCGGGCGGCCGACCGATCGGCTTTCGCGCTGACGGTCGAGTCCGGTGTGGAGGGAGTCGTGCTCTCCACCGCCGAAGCGGAGGCCTGGCTGCGCGTCCTTGCCGAGGCGCGACTGGTGCAAGCCGCACGCGCCGACCTGGCGGGCGGAGCCGGCACCGAGTCAGATCGAGCCCTGTTCGACTACCTGTCGTGGATGCAGGGTTCGTTGGTGGAGATCCTGGACGAGGTCCTGCCCTGACCACCGTTCGTACCCATGAGATGGCCCACGGAGGAGAGGCCGTCGGTCGCATAGGAGGCAAGGCCGTCTTCGTCGACGGCGCCCTTCCCGGCGAGACCGTTGTGGTCGACATCCTGGAGGAGCGCGGCTCATGGGCTCGTGCGATGCTCGTGTCGGTTGTCGAGGCCTCCCCAGAGCGGATCGAGCCACTGTGCGGACATTTCGGTCACTGCGGCGGATGCCAATGGCAGTTCGCCTCGAGAGAGACGCAGGCGGAATGGAAGCACGACGTGGTTGCCGGCCAGTTGCAGCACCTGGGCAGGATCATCGATGCCGACGTTCGCCCGACGCTGAAGCCCGGCCCGGATTTCGGTTATCGCAACCGTATGGACTTCCGGGTCGAGCGGGGCCGTCCCGCCCTGTACCGGCGCCGGTCGAAGGAGCGCGAAGCGCTGGATGAGTGCCCGATCCTGTCGGATGAACTGGCCTCGATGCTCGATGAGGTCGGCGATCTCACACCCCTGGATCGGATAACGCTTCGGGCAGGTTCCAACACCGGCGACCGGCTGGCAATCGTATCGGGTGAGGTGCCGGAGGAGGCCGGTGGTTGGTCGTTTCCGGTGTGTCGCGTTCGACGCGGGCGGGCGGAGCCGATCCACGGTGCCCCGTATCTGACGGAGAAGGTAGGTGGGACGACCTTTCGAATCACTGCCTCGGCTTTCTTCCAGAACAACACGGCAGGAGCCGAGGCACTGGCCGACCTGGTGGGGGAGGCCCTTCAGCTGACCGAAGAAGACACCCTCCTCGACGCCTACGCAGGAGGCGGCCTGTTCGCGCTGACTTCCGGGAGGGGTGCCGGGCGAGTTCTGGCGATCGAATCGGCCGGGCTGGCCGCCGCCGATCTCGCCTACAACAGCAGGAATGTCGGCGTGGAGGTCGAGGTAGTAGCCGCATCTGTTGAAACCGGAATAGGCGGCGAGAACTGGACGGCTGTGGTCTGCGACCCGCCCAGGACCGGTTTGGGCGCAGCCGGGGTCGAGGCTCTAGTTGGACCGGGGCCGCGGGTAATCGCCTACGTGGCCTGCGATCCGGCGAGCCTCGCCCGTGACGCCCGGCTGCTCCGTCAAGCCGGATACGACCTCGACTACGCGGTGCCGGTCGACATGTTCCCGCAGACGTTCCACATAGAGACGGTGGCGCGTTTTCAACTCCGATGATTTTTCTCAGCAATGCTGGTGCGCGTGGGGAGCAACAGTATTGCCGAGAAAACTCCGAGCGATGGGTACGCTGAGCCAATGCGCGCCTCGTTGATTGTCGTCACGGCTTTCGCCGCCATTGCGGGAGTTCTGCCTAATCCCGCCGGCGCCGCCGTCCGAACCCCCGGATCTTTCGTCATCAGCGTGCACCAACCTGGTGGGCTCTCGACCGATTCCGAGCTGGCTGTGCTCGGAGTGGCGGCCGAACATGGTGCCCGGTCCCTTGCCATCCACCGCGGGACCATCCAGATGTCGGGTGTCTATCGAGAAGGAGAGGTAGTCCAGGAGGCTGAGGCCGGTTATTTCATTCCCATGTCGTCACTGGCGGTCGACCCCGGTCGCGCCTCGCCGTTGATCGGGGCCGAGGTGGCGGAGGCGCTGGCCGCCGGCGCCGTCGTGTTCGGCGCGACGTCGGCCGGCCTGCGGGGCGCGCAGGTGGGCGACGAAGTCGAGTTCGTCGGTTGGGACGGTTCTCTGCAGCGTCTGCGCGTCGGTGCCATCGCTCCCGACGCCGACGTGTGGTGGGCCGAGCTCGCCTTCTCCGATACCACCGCCGCCTCATTCGGGTTCGAGCGAAAGTCATCGATGGCCGTCTGGGGATTCCGCGCCCAGGACGAGATCGTGATTGATCTCTGGACCCGCCTGCCGAAGGTGCGGCTGCGCATAGGTAGCCCGGACGATCCCTGGGATCCCGACAGCGTCTTGCCGACCGTGCTGGTCAAGCAGCGCTTCGGCGAGTTCTCCTACCGTCCGACGGGTGTGGGCGACGCCGTGGTCATCGAACAGGCATGGAAGGACGAGAACATCGTCGACGTCACCCTTCCCCTCCTGGGTCCCTTCAAGTGCCATCGCGCCGTCGTCCCCTACCTCCGGTCTGCCATCGGTGAGGTGATCAGCCTCGGATTATGGGCGCACATCGACCGGCGTGATTTCCAGATCCAGGGCGGCTGTTACAACGCCCGGCTGATTCGCGGTGGTGACAAGGGCGGTGCGATCTCACGGCACACATGGGGAATTGCCATCGATATCAACCCCGGCGACAACCCCTACGGCGGTCGTATCGGAATGGATCCCGACATCGCGGCGGTCTTCCAGAAGTGGGGCTTCGCTTGGGGAGGTGGCTGGACCTACTCCGATGGCGGCCATTTCGAGTGGAATCACGTGCCCGAACACCTGCTCGAAGGATGACACCGTGGAGCTAGCGCGCAGCATCGAGGTGGCCAGGCGCTGGCGATCAGAGGGCAAAGCGGTCGCCGTTGCCACGCTGGTTCGCGTCGGCGGTCCCGCCCCCAGGCCGCTCGGGAGTCGGTTCCTCGTTTCGTCGGCCGGCGACATGGAGGGGTCTGTCTCCGGGGGCTGCGTCGAGAACGACGTCTTCATGCACGCTCAGCGAGTGCTCGAGGATCAGCGGCCGGCGCTCGTCGACTACGGCATCTCAGACGACGTGGCCTTCGAGGTCGGGCTTTCCTGCGGCGGCGCGATCGATGTGTTCATCGAGAACTGGACTGATGAGATCTGGCGTCGGTTCGATCCGAAGAGACCCGTAGTCATCGCAACGGTGGTGGCCGGGCCAGCTGCCGGCAGCAGAGGTATCTTCGATTCGAACTTCGAGTCGATCGGCTCGGATCTTCCGGAGTCCCTCCTGCCTGAGATAGAGCCCTTCGTGCGGATCGCTCTCGAGACGGAGAGGCCCGCGATCGTCGGCGTAGGCGAATCCGAGCTGTTCCTCGAGGCGGCAGGTCCGCCGCCCCGACTGGTCATATTCGGCGCGGTCGAAATCGGTCAGGCTCTCTGCGCCCTTGCGTCCCGGGTCGGTTTCACGGTGATCGTGTGCGATCCGCGGGCGGCCTTCACCACTCCGGAGCGGTTCCCTGATGCCTCCGAGATCATCACGGCCTGGCCCGAGGACGCTGTGGAGCAGCTGGATTTCGATGGACGCACCTTTGTCGTCGTGCTTTCACACGATCATCGCTATGAAGATCCCGTGGTGAAAGCGGCCCTGGCGAGGAATGTTCGCTACCTGGGAGCGATGGGGAGTCGAAGGACTCATGGCAAACGGCTGCAACGTCTCGCCGAGGCAGGAGTTCCGCCGGACACACTTGCGCGCATTCACGGGCCGATCGGCCTCGACCTCGGAGCCGAGGCGGCGGGTGAGACGGCCGTCGAGATACTCGCCGAGATCGTCGCGGCGCGCCGGGCGAGAGAGGACGGCGGATCAGAGGGCACGGTCGCCGGTTGATTCCGGCGCCAGTCCCGAACCGTATAGTGGACCCGTCACCGCACCGAAAGTCTCCGATGTCGATTGCCGCCCTGATCCTCGCCGCAGGCTCCTCAACTCGCCTGGGATCTCCCAAACAGCTCCTGCCGTGGGGAGAGAAGACGCTGCTCGGACATGTGATCGAGAGAACCCGGTCGTTCGGAATCGATGAGATATGGGTGGTGATCGGCCATGATGCCGAAGCCGTGCTCGAAGGTGTGGACTTCGGCAATGCAACCGTCGTGGTCAATGACGAGTTCGAGGAAGGCATCGCCTCTTCCATCCGCGTCGGCCTCGATGCTCTCACTCGTGAGTCCCGCGCCGGCAAGGTCCTCATCGCAATGGGAGACCAACCTGAAATCCGCCGAGATGTCGTCGCCGAGTTGATCGATGCAGCGCGACGGGAGAAACGGCCCGCCCTCGTGCCGAAGTATCGCTACACCTGGTCCAATCCGATCATCGTCGACCGGTCGCTGTGGGCCCGTCTGATCAGCCTCGAAGGAGACACGGGAGCTCAGCGCCTCCTTCAGGCGCATCCTGAGTGGGTTAGGGAGATCTGGTTCGAGCACCTTCCGCCCAGAGACGTGGACACACAGCAGGACGTCGATGATCTGCAACCGCGTGGCTGACCCGGCACCCGGTGAGCGGGTTTCGGTAGGCTTCGGCCAACCAGAGACATCCGGTAGGAAGCGGGAAAGGAGCGGTAGTGCCTTCAATTGACGCCGTCGAGGGTATCGGGCAGCGTACGGCAACGAAGCTGAGGAAGAACGGTATCCGCACGACCGAAGCGTTGTTGAAGCGGGCCGGAGACCGGAGAGGTCGCAAACTGCTGGCCGCAGATACCGGGTTCGCTGAGAAGCAGATCCTTCAGTGGGTGAACCGCGCCGACCTGATGCGATGCAGGGGGATAGGCGGTGAATACTCCGACCTTCTCGAGTCCGCCGGCGTGGACACTATCAAGGAACTCCGCAGACGAAATGCCGTCTCACTGACGAAGAAGATGGTCGAGATCAACGAGAGCAAGAAGCTCGTTCGCCGTCTGCCCACCGAAGCGATGGTGGCGCGCTGGATCGATTCAGCTCAGGCCATCGAGCCGTTGGTGAAGTACTAGGCGGCCAGGGGGCCTCGAGTCCGGATCCCGGCCCCGTTCCCGGTTCACAAGTCGCGTGTTGAGGGCCCCGGAGGGCCCTCAACAGAGGCTGGTCGCGGTCGACGCTACTTAGCGGCAGGTTGCTCGGCTGCCGGCTTGGCCGCAGTCCGGGCGGCCGGTTTCTTGGCTGCCGTTGTGGCGGCTTTCGTTGCCGGCTTCTTGGCCGCCGGTTTCTTGGCCGCCGGTTTCTTGGCCGCCGGCCTCTTGGCCGCCGGCCTCTTGGCCGCAACCTCGACCACAGGCTTCTCGACCACTTCGCCGGGCGAGAAGGACTCCCGCCACGATGAGAGAATGTCCTCGAGCTGGTCGCGCAGCTTTCCGACACGCTCCTGGATTTCATCGAGGTCCACCCTGGCACTCAGATCCTCGACGACCTTCTGCTCTGAGATCTTGCTGACGAGCTTCTCGCCTTCCTCAGCCCACAGTTCGAACTCTTTGCGAGCGTCTCCAGTCAGCTTCTCGCCCATGTCGCCGACCCGGTCGGTCAGCTTCTCGGAGAGTTCCTTGAGGGCATCGCCGGCCCGTTTCATGGCGACCATCGGTGCACCGACGGCGGCGTAGAGCGCCTTCTTGGTCTCGATCATTTCTTCTCCTGTCGTTGCGGCTCGATCCCGTCCGACTCGATCAGAGTGCGGTAGAGCTCGAGCAATACCTGTTTCTGGCGGGTGTTCAACACCGGGTCCGCTTCGACGGCCTCAACGACCGTCGGCGGCGAGAACCCATCGTCGAGCAATCCGGCCCGCACGTACATCGATTCAGCTTGAATCGACAACGCCCGGGCAAGCGACTTCAGGATCTCGGCGGACGGCTTCCGGAGTCCCCGCTCGATCTGGCTCAGGTAGGGGTTCGAAATCCCTGCCCGATCTGCCAGTCTTCGCAGTGACATCTTGGAGCGCTCACGCTGTTGACGGATGAAGTCGCCGAGCTCGAGGCGGCTCGATGCTTGTTCCGGATTCTCGCTCATCATTAGCAATATATCGCAGCTTGCTAACTTTTGCAAGCAGCGGTGAGAGTCTCCCTGCGGGCTCAGAACATCGAGCCGCGTTGTGCGAGCATCTCGTCGAGAGCCTTCTGCACGACCTCTCTGGTGTGTTCGGCCAGTTCCAGAACGGCCAGTCGATCTGTGCCCGTCCCCGGCTCCGGCGGGTCGATCGGGGGTAGGAACCTGATCTTCCATTTCACGGGGAGCGGGATCGGATTGAGGAACACGCCGAGCTCCTCGACTCGCTGTTGCGGAAAGAACTGCTTGAACAACTGGGCCAGTCGGCGTGAGCTGAACAGCGCCGGATGGACGTCCTCGGATCCGACAATCGCGACCGGGATTATCGGGGATCCGGCTTCGATGGCGAGCTCGGCGAACCCACCGCGACCGAACCGCCGGAGTTGGTAAGCCTCTGCATGCGGCTTCTGAAAAGCAGGAACACCCTCGGGAAATGCGCCTAGTAAGAAGCCGTTCTTGAGAACCCAGCGAGCGTCTTCCCTGCTGGCGAAAGCAGCTCCCGCCTTGCGGTATAGATGAGACAGAAAGGGAACGAGGTTGAGTATCTCGGTACCGACGACCCGTACCCTCCGCGGCAACTCTGCCTCATTGAGCACCGCCAGCTGGAGCATCATCCCGTCGTAGGGGATGAAAGCACCGGCGTGATTGCACACCAGAACGCCTGGCCCATGAGTCGGTACGTTCTCGATCCCTTCCACATCCACACGGAAGTACTCGAAGTAGAGGAAGTTGGCGACGTGCCAGATCATCTCGGAGACGACCGGATCGAGACCCAGCGCGTCGATGTCGTAGGAAGCCAGCAAGAGGTGCCTGATGAGGCCGGGCCAGGTGTCGAGTCCGAGATGGCCGGCGGCAGGCACGGCCAGGTCGGAGATGTTGGTACCGCCGTGCAGTGCACAACGCTCTTTGCCGGCGATGACCGGGAGTCCGCACGCGAATCCCTCGATTGTCCGCAGGGTGCACGATTGGCGGGCGTCGACCATGGATTCAAATCGTCGACCGGCACTGATTCGTCGCCTGCGCGCCTCCGAGAGTTCCGCCGGCGATACCGGTGAGCGCTCCCTTCTCCAGGGCTTCGCCTGTGATTGGAGTTCGACTCGGAGCGCTTCGATCAGTTCGCTCTTGGTCATCTTCGAGCGGCCGGAGATCCCCGCTGCCCTGGCGAAAGCGCGAAGTTCGTCCCGGGTGAGACGGTCGAGGAGCAATGACATCGAATCGGTCATCTGGTGACCCCGGGAGCGGCGACCCGGCCGTAGGCGGTCAGCACCGCCTGGCGGGCGGTGAGCTGCGGCTTCCACCCGAAGGCCTCTTTCATGCGCGTCGTGTCCATGATCCGACCGTACCGGAGGTACTGCTCGAGACTCCCCGGGAATCGATTCCCGAACATTCCGAGCGCCCCGAGAGCGACTCGATGCTGCCTTGGAAGAAGGGGCTGGGGGAGGCGTCTCCCGAGCCTCAGCACACGACTCAGGTACAGCTGGCCTTCGGCTGCGATGTTGAACGTCCCGTGGACCGGCTGTGCAACTGCATGGAGTAATGCAGAGACCACGTCTTCCTCATGGATCACCTGTATTCGCGGGTCGTATCCCAGAAGCGTCGGCACCACCGGTAGCTGTATGTATCGGCTGAGGATGTTGCCGATCTCGGTGCCGATGATCGGCGCGAAACGCAGAGTCGTGAAAGTCACGTGCGGTATGTCGAGGGCGACTTCGCCCAGCAGGCGCTCGACGTCGCGAATGCTGAGCGAGTAGGCACTGGTGGTGCGCTTCGGGGTGGTGTCCTCGTTGAGTATCGAAGGGTGGCGGGGCCCCGAACCGTAGAACACGGAGTCCGACTTCATCACGACCTTCTCGATCTCTGAGCTCCGCTCCAAAGCCCCGAACAGTCCGCGTGCTCCCATGATCACCCTGCTGTGAGACTTCTCTCGCCCGAGGATTGCGGCCCTGTCGATCGCTTGCAGGTGGACGAGAACGTGCGGCCGGACATCGAGGAAGAAGTGAGCGAAATCGAGTTCGTCGATTTCGAGCTCGTGCATCGGCGAATCGAAATCGACGGTCGGCGACAACTCGTCCACGGCGATGACTTCGACATCGGGCTGAGCCTCGAGGCGCTGAATCAAGCGGCCGCCCGTCCACGTCGCCGCTCCGGTAACCATGATTCGCCTCATCTGGCAATTGTACGACCTGGAACGGTGTCTTCGATCGGTAGGTACCATGCCCCTGATGCGAGCTCTTCTGGTTGAATCACCCGCCGACCTGCCTGCCGACTGGCTGCGGGAGCTCGCCGACGACTTCATCGAGGATCCGCAGTGCCGGGTGGTGATGTTCGGCGGCGACGAATCCGGTGCCGTTCTCTTCTCCACCTGGGCGCAGTCTCTGGTCGAGGAGGTTGCGGATGGGCTGCGGAGCACCATTCCTGCGGGTGCAACCGTTCGATTGCTCGCGTTGGCCGACAGCGGCTTCGGTGAATCCACGTCCGGCGGAGTGCTTGGAGAATGAGCTCAATGATCATCGTCATGAAAAAGGACGCCACCCAGGAAGATGTGGCTCACGTCGTCGAGCGGCTCAAGGCCATCGATTCGGAAGCCCACATCTCGGAGGGCCGGTTCCGAACAGTCATCGGGGCACTCGGCGATCGCGCCCGAATCCAGCAACTGCCCTGGGAAGCCATGCCGGGCGTCGAGCGAGCAGTCCCGGTTCTGAAACCGTTCAAGTTCGTGAGCCGCGACTTCCAGGAGGAAGACACCGTGATCGAGGTGCGCGGCGTATCGATCGGCGGGGGCAGTTTCACTCCCATCGCCGGGCCATGCGCCGTCGAGGACCGTGACCTGCTGTTTCGGGCGGCAGAGGCAGTGAAGAAGGCTGGTGCAACGGTCCTGCGCGGAGATGCTTTCAAACCCCGAACCTCCCCCTACTCATTCCAGGGGCTCGGTGAGGCCGGGCTGCAGATGCTTGCCGAGGCCCGCGAGGAGTTCGACATGCCGTTCATCGCGGAGATCCTCGATCCGCGCGATATCGAGTTGGTTGCCTCGTATGCGGACATCCTCCGGGTCGGCACACGCAACATGGCCAACTTCACATTGCTGACCGAGGTAGGGAGGCAGAGCAAGCCCGTCATGTTGAAGAGAGGCCTCACGGCCACCATCGAAGAGTGGCTGAACGCCGCGGAGTACATCTACAAAGAGGGCAATCACGACATCCTGATGTGCGAACGCGGCATCCGCACTTTCGAGACCGCCGCGCGCAATACGCTGGATATCACAGCAGTACCGATTCTGAAGAACCTGTCGCATTTGCCGGTCATCGTCGATCCATCGCATGCTGCCGGTCATCGCCACCTGGTTGCTCCGCTTGCCAGGACTTCGGTGGCCGCAGGCGCCGATGGGTTCATGGTCGATGTCCATCCGGACCCCGAACTCGCCAAGGTCGACGGTGCACAGGCGCTGCTGCCGGAGGAGTTTGCCGAGTTGATGGGGTCGATTCGCCGACTCGTCGCGGCCGTCGGTCCTCAAGGGTGACTGCTCGACAGGCTGCCGTGGTCGGCACCGGCTTGATCGGTGCTTCCACCGGGCTCGCCCTCCGCTCGACCGGATGGCGGGTGGTGGGCTGGGATCCCGATGAGTCGGCGTTGGCCACCGCCCTCGAAGGCGGCGCACTCGATGCTGCGCTCCCGTCGTTGCCCGCCGCGATCGAGGGAGCACAACTCATCGTTCTCGCCGGACCTCCGCGAGCGGTCATCTCTACCCTCGGAGATCTGGACACCGGTGCTCTCGTCATCGATGTCGCCGGTGTCAAGGAACCGGTCTGCCGGGCGGCGGCCCACCTCGACCATTTCGTCGGCACCCACCCGATGGCCGGGCGCGAACAGTCCGGCCCGGGAGCCGCTTCCGGTTCCCTGTTCCGCGGTGCCAGCTGGGTGATCGTTGAGGATGGAGCCGACTCTGCAGACCTGGAGAGGGTCGCCGGGATCGTGATGTCCATGGGCGCTAATCCGGTGCGCATGTCGGCGGCCGAGCACGACCTGGCCGTCGCGATCGTCAGTCATCTGCCGCAGGTGCTGGCGGCGACTCTTCTCGGCGAGGCCGAGCGGCACGATGAGGCCCTTCCTCTCGCTTCCGGCAGTTTTCGCGACCTGACCCGAGTCGCCCTCTCCGATCCGGAGTTGTGGAACGAGCTGCTGGGGGAGAACCGTGCTGCCGTCGTGTCGGAACTCCGCAGCTTCGCCGAGCGACTCGGAGTCATCGCCGACGATGTCGAGTCGAACACAGGCGTTACGGAGTTTCTCAGCAGGGCGAGGGCTCTGCGGAGAACCCTGGCCCCGCCGGTGATGGCCGTTCGAGTGATACTGGAAGATCAGCCCGGTGAGCTCGCCGCGGTGGGCCGTGCCCTAGCCGTCAGCTCGGTCGATGTTCGTGACCTTCAACTCCGGCACGGCCCCCAGGGAGGCGGCGGCGTGCTGACACTTTCGGTGCGCCCCGGCGAGGCGGAAGCATTGCGCGGTGCGCTGGCGAATGAAGGCTTCACGCTGGGGGATTGACAGGGCGCCGCGTCCCAATGTCGGTTGGCGAATCGGACTCACCACCTGCATTGCATCAGGCGCAGCATGCTCGCCGCTCCGACCAGGATCCCGTGTTCGATCGCGTCTTCGTCGATATCGAATGACGCCGAGTGCAGATCCACCTTCCTATCCGGGAGGCCGGAGCCGAGGCGCAGGAGGGCACCGGGGACCAGATCCAGGAAGCGGGCAAAATCCTCGGCACCGAGGCTTGCGTGGGTCTCGGCGACGGCCTGGGTTCCGAGCACCTCATGTATGGCGAACTCGACTTCCGATAGAACCCCGGCGTCGTTGACGACGGGGGGAATGCCCCGCTGGTAGTGCACGTCGGCCTTCGCTCCGACGGGAGCCACGATATCTCGCACCAGGGCGTGTACCCGATCGGGCATCAAGTCCCAGGTGGTTCGATCCAGGATGCGTACCGTGCCCGTCATCGTGACGCTGGTTGGAATGACGTTGTCTGCCTTGCCGCCGTGAATGGTTCCGAAAACGAGCGACATGGGAGTCCGGGCGTCCAGAGTGCGGTTCAGGAGAGTCGGTAACTCCGTCACGACGCGTCCGGCCGCGTAGACGGCGTCGACCGTTTCGTGAGGTCGCGCGGTGTGCCCGCCGGGGCCGCTGACCGTGATTTCGAAGCGATCGGATGAACTGGTGATTGGTCCTATCTTCAACCCGATCTTGCCGGTTGTCAGCGATGGATCCATGTGGAAGGCGATGAGGGCTGAGACACCCTCGACGACGCCTTCGCGAACCATGTCGAAGGCGCCGCCCGGGAAGGTCTCCTCCGCTGGTTGGAAGATGAACCGCGCTCGTCCCGGCAACGGTCCGAACTCCGAGAGCACCAGTGCAATTCCCAGACCAATAGCCGTGTGCCCATCGTGCCCGCAGGCGTGCATGACGCCCGGATTGGTCGAGGAGAAGGGCAAGTCGGTTGCTTCGGTTATGGGCAGGGCATCGAGGTCCGCCCTGAACCCGATCAATGTTCCCTCTGTTCCAAGGTCGGCGGTCAGGCCCGTATGTCCGAGCCTGACTCTGGGCCGGATCCCCACGTCGCGAAGGGTCGCGTCGATGAGCGCAGTCGTTTCGTATTCCTCATTTCCCAGCTCAGGGTTGGCGTGAATGATCCTGCGCAGGCTTATCGCCGTGGGAGTGACCTCCCTGACGATTTTCTGCAGTCGTTTCACATCGGTGTTCATGGGTGCCTTCCTGACCGCGCCGTTGGGGGTCAAACCGGCGGGAAATCCGGTGCAATGGTATCGGTTCCGGGGAAGCTCTGCGTCGCCGGTGCTCAGTCCTCGTAGAACCGTTTCTCGAAGACCCCCCGGGAGCGCCGTGTTGCCTTCCGATAGTCCTCACGAAGGCTGCTGACCGACCCGCCCGGGTAGCCGAGCAGCACTGCCAGGCGAGCGAGTTCGACGGGGTCGGTGGGCAACGAGCCGACATCGCGGCCGGTCTGCAGGTACAAACGGTTGCGCAGCCTGGTGCAAAACCGGTACGCCTGGGCAAGATAGGCCCCTTCGGATTCGGTCAGCAGGCCGGTGTCGACGGCTGCTGCGAGGGCCGTCAACGTTGCCGGTTCCCGTAGCGCCTCGATGTTTGCTCCGTGTCGCATCTGCAGTAGCTGGGTGAGGAACTCCACATCCACGAGACCCCCTCTTCCCAACTTGAAGTGGAAGTCCGGGTCTTCCCCCGGAGGAACTCTCTCTGCCTCGATGCGAGCCTTCATGGTGCGGATTTCACGGATACCGTCCGGCATGAGACTTGCTGGGAAGGCGAACCGACTTGCCAGGGCTGTGAAGGCTTCACCGGGCCCAGGATCGCCACCGGCCCACCTCGCCCTGATGAGTGCCTGGTGCTCCCATATCGCCGACCATCGCTCGTAGTACTGGCGGTAACCGTCGATGGTGCGGGCCAGCGGACCGTCCTTGCCTTCCGGTCGCAGACCCGCGTCGACGCGGTACGCGATGCCCTCCTGAGTCACCTTCCCCAGAGCTGCGGTGAACGAACGAGCCAGCTCATCGGCGGCCGTTCGAGCCGCCTCCCCATCGACGCCCGCGGGAACGTCGTAGACGAAGAGTACGTCGAGATCGGACGGATATCCCAGTTCCAGCCCACCCCACTTGCCCATCGCGACCACGGCAAAGGGAAGCTCGGTTACCGCCTCTCCGGCGGATTCGGCCCTGGCAATTCGGAGGGCGGCGGCTACCGCTCCGTCGGCCAGGTCTGCCAGTTCCCGGGCGATCGAGGATTCCTCGGCGAGGTCGAGAAGGTCGCGGGCGAGTATCCGCAGGAGTCTGCTGCGCACAAATCTCCGCAGGGCATTCAGGCGCCTGTCGTAGGACGGGCGAAGCATGACGTAGTCGACGGCATCCTTGATCACACCCGACCGGTCGATCGGACGGCCGATGCGGCCGTCGTCGCCGAGTTCGGGCAGAAATCGAGGAATGCGATCGATGAAACGTCCGGCCACCCGGCTGGATCCGAGCAGGAAGCACAATCGTTCGGCTGCCACCGGGTCATCCCGAAGGACTGAGACCAGCGGGTTGTTGTCCTTGGTGTTGGTCACGAGGAGGCGCAACTGCTCCAGACCCATATCCGGGTCGGGGGTTCGGGACAACCACTCCAGCAGCAGAGGGAGCGTCTGCTGCATGAGTTTCGACCGGCGTGACAGTCCGGCCGTCAGGTCGCCGGCGGCCCGGCGGGCACCGGAAACGTCGCGGAATCCGAGGGCAGTGAGCTGGCGGTCCACCCCTTCCGGCGTCAATGTGACTGTCGGGGACGCGCCGAACGCTTCGAGCAGCGGGCGGTAGAAGAGCCTCTGGTGGATCGTTCGCGCCACGCTGCGATGTGTAACGAGATCTTGCTCGAAGAGCCGAAGAGCCGCGACTCCTGGTTCGTCCCGGTAGCCCATCGCTTTCGCCAGACTCTCCCGCTCGCCCGACGTGTCGGGCAGAGTGTGGGTCTGGCGAAGATCTACGAGCTGGATACGATGTTCGAGAGTGCGCAACCAGACGTATGCGACCGACATGTCCTCCGCGTCGGTCCGGCCCACGTATCCCTCATTCGCGAGGGTTCGCAGTGTGTCCAGCGTGTTCGCCGAGCGGAGGTGAGGGTCGAATCGGCCGTGCACCAGCTGCAGGAGCTGCACGGCAAACTCCACATCGCGAATCCCTCCGATTCCACGTTTGATCTCCTTTTCCTCCACGCCCTGGTCGGCTGCCCGTCCTTCAATCCGCCCCTTCATCTCGCGTACCTCTCGCACTGCGGACGGATCGAGGGTCTCCGGATAGATGAAGGGCTCGACGGCAGCCATGAAGGAAGCTCCGAGTTCATCGTCTCCTGCTGCGGGGCGCGCCTTGATCAGAGCCTGAAACTCCCAGGTCTTTGCCCAGCGCTCGTAGTAGGTCCGGTAGGAGTCGACGGTGCGGGTGAGCGGCCCGCTCCGCCCTTCGGGTCGAAGGTCGGCATCGACCTTGTAGGCCGCTCCGTCTGCGGTCAGCTGGGCCAGCGCCGCCATGAAAGTGATCGACACCTTCCGTGCGTAATCTGCTGCTCTGGGTCCGTCGACCCCCGGCGGGGCACCGTGCACGAACAGGACGTCGATGTCCGATGAGTAGTTGAGTTCAAGGCCGCCCCACTTCCCCATCGCGATGACCGCGATCGGGATGTCGGGGAGGTCAGAAAAGGCCGGAGCGGCGCGCACCGCCCGGTGGGCTGCCTCGAGTGCGAGCGCGGCGGCCCGGTCTGCCAGTCTCGCCAGGGAGTTCCCCACTGCCGCGAGGTCATCGAATGCCATGAGATCTCCGACCGCGATGCCGAGCATCGAAGCTCGAACATATCGTCGTATGACCCGGAGCGATTCATCGAAGGTTCCCCCGAGTTCGGGTAGCCGGGGAGGAGCCTCGCCGGGTCCGCGCAGCAATCCGGGCTCCGAGATCAGTTTCTGGGAGAAGTTCCTGCTGGCGCCCGCGATGGCAACCAACGCCAGACCGAACTGACTGTCGGTGAGAGTCCTCGCCGCTACCTCGGAATCCCGCTCCAGGATCGAGGCAATGCGCTCGAGGGCTCCCTCCGGGTCGGGTCCGGACCGTACGGCACTGAGGAGCGGGACGGCGGCGCCGGCGACCCGGCCGTCGGTCAGCCATCCGGCCCGGGTTAGCCGCGGAGCCAGTTCGGGCCAGATGCCGTATCGGGATGGTGACCGGTTTGCGTTCATTCCCGCCCTTGGATAGTCGGCGCTTTCCTAAGCTACGCCCATGCAAAACCTTCGCGTGGCAGGAGCGCAACTCGACGTGGTCGTTGGAGACCTGCTCGGCAACGAGCAGAAGATCATCTCCGCCATGACCTGGGCAGAGGAAATGTTCGCAGATGTGCTGGTCCTGCCCGAGCTGGCCGTTACCGGCTATCCCCCTGAGGACCTCTTGTTGCGAGAGGGTTTCATAGACGCAAATCTGGAGGTGCTGCAACGATTGGCGGCGGCTGCCGGGGACGTCGTCACCGTGGTGGGGTTCGTCGACAGAACCAGCACAGGCCGTCCTCCTCACGGGGATGCAGTAGGGCGGTCCCTCGCCAATGGAGCTGCACTCCTCCACGACGGGGCCGTGCGCGGTGTCTATCACAAGGTCCTCCTGCCGGACTACGGGGTATTCGACGAGACCCGCTACTTCGTGCGCGGCGGCGACGACGCGGCTCTCTGGGGAATCGACGGTGTCGCGGTTGGAATCTCCGTCTGCGAGGACATCTGGGTGGAGGACGGGCCGCCTTCGCAGCAAGCCGCGAGCGGTGCTCAGATCCTCTTGAACATCAATGCCTCTCCGTTTCACTACGGCAAAGCGACCCAGCGCGAGGAGATGCTCCGCCGACGCGCGATCGAGGCGGCGACTCCCGTTGTCTACGTCAACCAGGTGGGTGGACAGGACGAGCTGGTATTCGACGGTGCAAGCGTCGTCCTCGGCGCTGATGGAGGGCTTCTCTATCGCGCCCCGCAGTTCGTCGAGCAGAGGTTCGTCGTCGACGTGCCGGTCGCCGAACGGAAGTCCGACCGGGTGCTCGACTCGATCTCCTCGGAACGCGTGGGCAGGCGCTCGCTCGGTCCCGTCGAGCCGGTTCCGCTCCTCCAGTCCCCTGAAGCCGAGGTGTATCGAGCGCTGGTGGTGGGCCTCAGGGATTATGTGCGCAAGAACGGATTCGAGCACGTCGTCGTCGGACTCTCCGGCGGCATTGATTCGGCGCTGACTGCGGCCATTGCAGCCGATGCGCTGGGGCCGGATCATGTCTGGGGTATTTCGATGCCTTCTCGTTTCAGCTCGGAGGGATCTGTGGCGGATGCCAGGGAGCTCGCCGAGCGTTTGGAGATACGATTCGATGTCATCCCGATGGACGGCGTCTTCGCCTCCTACCTCGACACGCTCTCCCCGGTCTTCGCAGGCGAGCCGTTCGGGGTGGCAGAGGAGAACCTCCAAGCCCGGATTCGCGGTGCAATCCTCATGGCGGTGTCGAACAAGTTCGGCGGGATGGTCGTCGCGACGGGCAACAAATCAGAGATGGCCGTCGGCTACGCCACTCTCTACGGGGACATGGCAGGTGGATACGCCGTTTTGAAAGACGTGCTGAAGACTCTCGTCTACCGTCTTTCGGAATGGCGCAACCGCGACCGGGAAGCGATACCGCGCTCGATCATCGACAAACCGCCGTCTGCCGAGTTGCGCCCCGGCCAACTCGACAGCGACAGCCTTCCCGACTACGAAACGCTCGACGGGATCCTGGCGGGATATGTGGAGGAGGACCTCTCGGTGGCGAGCATCGTCGCCAGAGGCTATCCGCAGGACGTCGTCACGAAGGTGACCCGAATGGTGGATCGGAACGAGTACAAGCGACGGCAGGCGGCCCCGGGAGTCAAGATAACGACGAAGGCTTTCGGCAAGGACCGCAGGCTTCCGATCACCAGCAGGTACGTCGACGGCTGAGAGGCGCTGCCGGACCGGCAGGCGACCGACGAACATCGGCTCACAGCTACCCTCCGTCCCATGCGAGTCCTAATAGACGGCCATGAGGCCGACCCTGCAACTGCATCCATCTCTGTGTTCGACTGGGGAGTAGTGCGAGGAGACGGGTGCTTCGAAGCGCTCCGATCTTACGAAGGCGTCGCCTTTGCCGTTGATGCCCATTTGGATCGGCTTTGGAACAGCGCCTCCGTCCTGGGCATGGAGGCTTCACTGCCCGATCGCGAGACTCTGGCCGGCTGGATCGCCGCGGCGGCCGCTGATGGGGGCGACTGCGTGGTACGGGTCATCGCCACCCGAGGCGGCACCGATGCACACGTCGAGGCACCGCCGAGGTTGATCGTCTTCTGGGAGGAACTGCCCGACCTTCCCGCCTCGCTCTCACTGGCGGAGATTTCCGCACCCTGGCATCCCGGTGGGTTTCCGTGGGCGCTCGCCGGCGTCAAAGGCCTCTCATACGGGCCGAACATGGCATCGATGCGAATGGCGAAGGCGGCCGGTTTCGACAATGCGCTGCTGGTGAGCAGGGAGGGCGTGATGCTCGAGGGTCCCACCAATTCGATCGGGTGGGTGGTCGATGGCGGAGTCGAAACCCCATCGCTCGATCTCGGCATATTGTCTTCGATAACCCGGACCGTGACGCTGGAAGCAGCGGCCGAGCTCGGATTCGATGTTCGCGAGGGTCACTTCCCGACTTCGAGACTCGATCTGGCCGCGGAGTTCTTCATCTTGTCGACGGTCAATGAGGTGATGCCGGTAACTCAGGTCGGCGATCGGACCTTCGAGCCCGGGCCCGTTACTTTTCAGTTGCAGGAGGCCTTTCGCCGGCGCGTCCGGGCGGCAACACGTTCGATCTGATCGCGCCGGCCGGGTTCCGGCCGCGCCGGAGTTGGGGGAGCGCCGAAGTCTGCTTGCCGGCGGATGGTCGAAGGAACTAGGTGGAGTTCGTGTACGTTTCAGGGTCATGCGAACTCGAATTCTGATTCTGGGCCTCAGCGGATTGCTCGTGCTGGCCGCGTGCAGCGGTGACGGCGAGGAAACCACCACGCTTCCCGAGGACGGGTCGACAACCGCCACCAGCCCGGCAAGCGGCGGAGACTCCTCCGCAAACGGATCGGCGGACACGCCCGACACGACCGAACCGGAGGACACGACGACCACGACCTCGGGCGAGGCATCGCTGCCGAAGTACGACATCGCTCACAGGAGTCCCGGAGACAACGGGGATCTGCTGGTGGTCGTTCTCGAAGGTGTCGGTGATGGTGTATCCGACCACGATCTGGAACAGGTCATTCTCGACGTTGTCGACACCTTTGGACCCGTTGCAGAAGCACACATCATCGATGATGCGTCTGTTCTCGATCTCGTGCTGGCCGATCCGGCCGATCTGTCGGACGAGCAGAAGGCAGATCTGGATGCGCATTATCTGCTGAAGCTCGTCGACGGGACGTCTGTGTCCTTCCAGGGACCGTTCCAGGATATCCCTGGTTACGAAATCGGTTCGTAGAGTTCCTCAAAGAAGAGCCGGTTCGCGCCGATAGTCATGTTGAAGCTATCGGACGCGGAGGGCCGCTCTGGACATTCGAGTGATGATCGTCGACGGCGATGCTACCGCCCGTGCAGCCACGGCAAGTGTGCTGGTCGGTTCGGGGTTGGATGTTGTCGTTGAAGCCTCCACCGGTGAGGAGGCTCTGCAGCGGGCGCGGGTCATGTCCCCGACTGTGGCCGTCATCGACGTATCCCTGCCCGGAATGGGGGCCGTCACTGCCGCCAGACGGCTGCGCGATCTGTCGCCGCACCGGCTCGAAATAGTGGCCATAGCTTCCTTCGGCGATGTGGCGCGCTTGGGAGAGATGGTATCGACCGGAACCGCCGCCTACGTGGTGAAGGGCAAACCGGCCGATCTGATAGGGGCAATTCGCGCGGTGGCCAGCGGGTCGGGGCTGCTCTCGGCCGAAGCCAGTCGGCCCGTCCTCGAGGAGATCAGCCGCCTCTACGAGCGTGAGCGGGAGCGCAACGAGGAACTCGAACAGTCGGTCACACAGCTGCAGGCTCTGTCCGTGACGGATTGGCTCACCGGCCTCAAGAACCATGGTTATTTCTTCGACCGGCTCGGCGAGGAACTCGAACGAGCCCGCCGCTACGACCGCCCGCTGGCGGTGGTGATGGCCGACATCGACGACTTCAAAGCGATCAACGACAACTACGGCCACAGCACCGGCGACGCCGTGTTGCGAGGCATGGGTGAGGCATTCCGACGGCAGATTCGAGAAGTCGACATCGCCTGCCGTGTCGGGGGTGAGGAGTTCGGGATCATCATGCCCGAAACGGATGCCGAGGGTGCCATCCAGGCTGCCGAACGGATCCGGCTGGCCGTTGCCGACCAGCCGATGCCCGGTGTCGGCAGGGTGACCATCAGCCTCGGGGTCTCGGTGTTTCCTCACGATGCCCAGTCGGCCAAGGACATCGTCGAAGCATCGGACCGTGCGCTCTACTCGGCGAAGCGCGCAGGCAAGAACTGCACCAAACTCGCCGGCGGAGCTCCGGCGTTCGCCGGGTCGGGCCGAGCTCTGGCATCGATCACACCGGTAGTGGGAACGTTGCTGGCCGCTCTGCGCATGCGGGCACCATGGCTGGCCGACCATTCCGTCCGGGTTGCAGAGCTGGCCACGCAGATAGGCACCATTCTCGAACTGCGGGTCTTCGAACTCGAGCGCCTGCGGTTGACGGGACTCCTGCATGATGTCGGGATGCTCGCCGTTCCGGATTCGGTGCTGCTCAAGACCGATCCACTCACCCCGGCGGATTGGGCGACCATCCGCTCGCACGCCACCAACGGATTCCAGCTCATCGCCGACGCGGTCCACGAGGATGTGGCCGACGGGGTGTTGTGCCACCACGAGCAGTTGGACGGCGAGGGATACCCTCGCAAGCTGTCCGGCGATGACATTCCCCTATTCGCCAGGATCGTTCTGGTGGCCGATGCATACGATGCGATGGTGTCCGAACGGCCGCACCGACCTCCGCTGACCTCCGACGAGGCTCTCTCGGAACTGCGCGCCAACGCGGGCGGACGGTTCGACCCTGAGGCTGTGCGGGCGATGATCGAGGTCGACCGGCAGATGAACACGACCGCCACCGTCTTGGAGTTCCCGGGCAAGACGGGCTGAGTTCCGCCGGCAGTTGCGGTATCTAACCCAGCAGTAGTGCGGCGACGGCCAGGAAGCCTCCGAAGCCGACGATGTCGGTGATCAACGTGAGGAAGATGCTCGACGCCTGCGCGGGGTCGAAACCCAGCTTCCTCATCAACAGTGGGATCCCCGATCCTGCAAAGCCGGCGATCGTGACGTTGCCGAGAGCCGCGATGCCCACGGCCAACCCGACCAGGATCGATGAGGAGGTCGATTGGAAGACGCCGGTACCGAGCAGCAGAATTGCCAGGGCGCCGGCGGCAACCGCCAGGGCGGCACCGTTCATCACGCCGATGGCCAGCTGACGGCGGAGCACCGGAAGAACCTGTGTTCCCGGCACATCATCGGTTGCAAGCGCCCTGATGACGACGGCCAGGCTCTGGAACCCGCTGTTTCCCCCGAGTAGGGCGATGACCGGCATGAGCGCGGCCAACACCGGCTCGTCCTCGATGATGCCGGTCTGTGCCTCGATCACGAACGTGACCACCAGTGCGAGCATGAGATTGAGGCTGAGCCAGGGCAGCCGCATGCGAACGGATCCGAGAACCGAGCTGAACACGGTCTCGTGCGCTCCGGCACCGGTGGCGAGGGCGAAGTCCTCGGAAGCTTCCAACTGGATTGCCTCCATGATCTCCTCGTTGGGGAGCCTGCCGAGCAACCGGCCCTTGTCGTCGACAACCGGAAGGCTGTAGAGGTGGTAGCGCTGGGCCAGTTCGACTGCCGTCTCGCGATCGGTTAGCGGGGTGACGGCGACGGGGTCGGGGATCATGACCTCACCGAGATCGGCACCCGGACGCTTGAACACAAGTTCTCTGAATGACAAGACCCCAAGCAGCTTGCCGTCGTCATCCACGATGTAGACGTAGGACAGATCCTCGAGTTCCTCGTTCATCTGACGGATCCGCTCTATCGCTTCCCCGGCCGTAATGCCGATAGGAAGTGAGGCGAACGAAGACGTCATATGGCCGCCGGCGGTGTCTTGCGGATACTCGAGGAGCAGCCGGACCTCATCGGTGAAGAACGGCTCCAGTTTCTCGATCAGCTCTCGCTGCGCGTCCGGCTGGAGCCGGTGGATGATGTCGGCTGCCTCATCGGCAGGCATTTCCTCGAGCAGGTCGGCGGCGTCCTCCGGGTCGAGCTCCTGGAGGATGTCGGCGGCGAGGTCGTCGTGCATCTCTTCGAGGACGTACGCCGCGTCGTCTGGGTCGAGGTCGGCGATGAGGTCGGTGGCTGCTTCCTCGCCGAGTTCCTCGAGGATGTCGGCTGCGTCGTGCGGATCGGCTTCGGCCAGCGCCTCCCACTCTTCGTGGTGGGTATCGAGGTACTTCTCTACCTCCTCCGGACTGCGGCGAGCCAGAAGCCTGAGTCTGGTGGCGAGTTCGCGCGGACTATGAAGGCGGAGTTTCATGCTGGCCTCGGGGCGATGGTTGGATCAGTTGTCAGGCTAACCCGGCAGGGAATCGGCAATTGGCAATTCGGGCGGGGCTGCTTCCCCGACGGCGGGGGAGCGGACCAGTACCCAGAACTCAGAGTTGAAGTTGTACCTCTGAGAGCTACCCCTCGAAAGGTCTGACCGCCTCGACCCGCATTGTGAAGACTCCCCCCGGAGCCTCGTAGCTGACCTCATCGCCTATGGCGGCCCCGAGCAGGGCGCTGCCGAGCGGGCCGGATGGAGAGGCCAGCAGGAAGCCGGGAACTCTGTTCTCGGTCGGTGCAACGAAATACTCCATCGAATCGCCGTCGGAGTCGACGACCGTAACGATGGTGCCGACCTGTACAACTCCCGTGTCCTCGGCCTCGCGAACTTCGGCGGTGTCGAGCAGGTGCCTGATCTGACGTATCCGGGCTTCCATCATGCCCTGCTCGTTCTTGGCCGCGTCGTAGTCGGCGTTCTCGCGAATATCTCCGTGGGAGCGTGCTTCGGCGATGCGCTCCTCGATGTGGATCCGGCCTTCGGTTGTGAGGTATTCGAACTCTTCTCGCAGCTTCTTGTGTGCCGCAGGAGTGAGCCAAGTGGTCTGATTGGTCATGGCGGGGCAGGATAGCCCCATGCAGAGGACTAACAACAGGGGTTCGGCCTTCGCGCTGGCCATAAGCGCAGCATTGCTGTTCGGCATAAGCGGGGCAATTGCGAGCGATGCGCTGTCGGTCGTGAGTCCGGCGCGGGCGGCTCAATCGAGGGCGATGGTCGCCGTGGTCCTGTTGTTGCCGTACGCCTGGTACCGACGCAAGCTGGCGAGCCGGGGGCCGTGGTCGGTGCTGCTCCTGTTCGGGGCAAGCCTGACCGCGGTCAACGTCGCCTACTACGAGGCCGTGGATCGAATCGGGGTAGGACCGGGCATGACCTTGCAGTTCCTCGCTCCGATGATGGTGCTCGTCTGGATGCGGACCGCAGAACACAGATCGATTCTCCGGTCGGCCTGGCTGGCTGCTGCCGTTGCCGTCGCCGGCACTGCGCTGATTGCGGATGTATGGCAGGGGAGTTCGATGGATCTAGTCGGCGTCGGGGCCGGCCTGGCGGCCGCGGCGACCTTCGCCGTCTATCTAGTGATCGGTGAGCGGCTGGGAACCACCATGGCTCCGTCCGGCATCATGGCCTACGGATTCACCATCTCGGCGCTCATGTGGGCAGTAATCCAACCCGTCTGGTCGTTTCCCACGGACCTCCCGGTGAAGGTCTGGGGAGAACTGATCTGGATGGGGGTTCTCGGCACTGCGATCCCGTTCATGCTTGAGTTGCAGGCCCTGCAGCGGGCTTCCGCCGGCTTGGTGGGGGTCATCGCCACCGCCGAGCCGGTGATTGGTGCCGTTGCGGCGCTGCTGATGTTCTCGGAGAAGATGGCCCCGGTGCAGGTGGTCGGCATGGTGCTGATCGTTGGTTCGGTCGCGTCCGTCCAGCGCCGTGGGGTGGCGGAGGTGGAGGTGCCGCTGGATGCGGGAAGATGAGGCGAGGAGGCAGTTGGCGGCTCGCGCACTGCGAGAAGCACCGGGCCACAGGCGAGGAGACTGTGCTGCGGCAGAGCCCGGTGGTCCCCCTTCCGCCGGGCCCCAGACCGTCTAGCGATAGCCGTTGTGCGGCGACCACTGGTGGCTGATTATCTGCAGTTCGCCGTCCACCGACTCAGACAGCACGAAGGTGGAGAACCCCTTGATTTGCCTGCACCTCTGGCTCTCCTCTCACTATTGGAGAGCCCCGGGTCCGTCGAATTGGTGACATGGCATCACCAGGTTCTCGAGGACCGGAGAACACGAACAGAGTCGAATGACCGCGGAACTCTGTGATCCTGCAAAACTGTCACGCTGACCGGCGATTTGCGATTCGCCAATCCGGAAGGGGGTGAAGTGATGAGCGATACACCGCGTCTGACGCAGTATTCCCACGGCAGCGGCTGAGCATGCAAGCTCGGTTCTGACGAGCTGACGCAGGTTCTGCGCCGTTTGCGAAACTCACCGGTCACCCGCCATCCGGATCTTCTGGTCGGCCTCGAAACCAACGACGATGCCGGCGTCTACGTCGCGCCCGGCGGGACGGCCCTCGTGCAGACGGTCGACTTCTTCACGCCGGTCGTGGACGGCCCCTACGACTGGGGCCGGATAACAGCCGCCAACGCCCTCTCCGACGTATACGCAATGGGCGGAACGCCGCTCACCGCGCTGCAGCTGGTCGGCTGGCCGCGCGACACCCTCTCGTTCGACCTCCTCGAAGAGGTCATCGCGGGTGGTGCGAGCGTGATGGAATCCGCCGGCTGTACCATCGTCGGGGGACACTCGATCGACGATCCGGAGCCCAAATACGGTTTCGCGGTCACCGGAATCGTCGAGCCGGACCGACTCGTCACCAACGCAGGCGCTCAACCCGGCGACGCGCTCGTTCTCACAAAGCCGCTGGGGACCGGCATCATTGCCACGGCAATAAAGAGAGGCACGGTCGACCCCGACGTTGAGCGTGCCG
Organism: Acidimicrobiia bacterium; assembly: GCA_035471805.1. NCBI lineage: Bacteria > Bacillati > Actinomycetota > Acidimicrobiia > Acidimicrobiia bacterium. Next base: position 63,121 of record DATIPS010000031.1, read on the forward strand.
CCATCGAGGTGATGGCACAGTTGAATGAGGGCGCTTCTCGGGCAATGACCTCCGTCGGCGTCAATGCTGCGACCGATGTGACCGGTTTCGGCCTGCTCGGGCACCTGGCCGAGATGATGGATGCCGCCGGAGTTGGAGCGGAAGTCCAGGTCGGTGCCGTGCCGCTGATCGATGGAGTGGTCGACCTGGCGAACCGCGGCCTGCTTCCCGGTGGCTCCAAGCGAAACTTGAAATCGATCGCCACCAAGGTCGATTTCGGCCGGGTGGGTTCCCCGCTGCGCGAGATACTGGCCGACGCTCAGACCTCCGGCGGTTTGCTGATCGCCGTCCATGCTGATCGCCTCGACTTCCTGCTCGCTGCTCTGCAGGCCGAGCGCACCGAGGTATCTGCGGTTATCGGCTCCGTTGTCTCCGGAAACGGTATTCGCCTTCTGAGCTGAGCGAAACCCCTCCTACACTGATCGGCCATGCCTTCCGCCGACTCCCGCCAGGTCTGGGTCATCGCCATCGGTGTCGGCTTCGTGATGGCAGGTCTCACTCTCGTTGCGCCGATCCTCCCGCTCTATGCATTGGAGTTCGGTGTCTCCTACACGGCCGCCGGAGCGCTGATCACAGGGTTCGCGGTTGCCCGGCTCTTCTTCAGTGTGCTCGGCGGCGTCGCCGGTGATCGGTGGGGAGCCCGAAGAGTCACCGTGTTCGGTACCGCGCTCCTCGCCGTGTCGAGCGTTACCGCCGCCCTTGCTCCCAACTACGCCGTCTTGCTTGGTTCGCGGTTCATCGAGGGTATCGGGTCGGCCGTATTCGCCACTACGGCTTTTCAATACTTGTTGCAGATAACCCCGAAGGAACGACTCGGCCGTGCCACCGCAGTCTTCCAGACCGGTTTGCTCGTTGGTGTGGCCGTCGGGCCGCTCGTCGGCGGGTTCCTCGCAGAACTCGGCGATTTCAGGACTCCCTTCTGGGCCTATGCCGGGCTGGCCGGCTCTGTATCCGTCATGGCCTGGTTCTTCATCGAGGATCTCCCCTCCCGTGGAACCAGCGCCAGGCAGGTGTTCTCGGCTGCAGGACGGTTGATCCGCTCGCCCTCCTTCCTGGCTCTGATGCTGGTGGGGTTCTCGATGATGTTCATGCGAGCCGGCGCCCGGGTGACACTCCTGCCGCTCTACGCGGAGCAATCGCTCGGCTTCGGGGCGGGCGACATCGGCATCCTGTTGTCGGTCTCGGCCCTCACCAACCTGCTCATAGTGAACCCGGCCGGGCGCCTAATCGACACCGTCGGACGCAGGCCGGTGGCCATGATCGGATTGACCACCGCCGGCATAGCCACGGCCGGATACGGACTCTTCGAATCGTTCACGGGGCTGCTCATCGTCTCGATGGTGTTCGGTCTCACCTCCGGCCTTGCCAGCATTGCCCCGCCGACGATGGTGGGCGATCTGGCGCCGGAGGGAGCAGAAGGTTCTGCAGTCGGCGTCTACCGGATGGCCGGAGACCTCGGCTTCGTGGTGGGCCCGCTCGCTCTCGGCGCTGTGGCGGATGCCGGGGCCTTCACGGCCGGCTTCTTCATCACCGGAGCAATAATGATCCTGGCCGCCGCGATACTCTCGTTCATGCCCGAAACGCGGCGCAGTATTCAGCCGGTATCGTGAGCCGCCAATGACCGATCGCTCCCCTCACCTCGACGAACGTCTCGAGAAGATCGCCTCGGCCCTTTCTATCGGAGGGCTGCGTCGACATTTGTTTCTGTGCGCCGAGCAGACATCCCCTCGGTGTTCGACTTTCGAGGAGTCGTCGGAGGTCTGGACCTACACCAAACGAAGAATGAAAGACCTGGAACTGGCGAGCCCACCACCACGGTGGCGGGGATTCACCGATCAGCTCCCACCGGCGGATTCCTCCGAGGGCGGAGCGATTGCCCTGCGGACGAAGGCCGACTGCCTGCGCATCTGCGAGCAAGGGCCCATCGCCGTCGTTTATCCGGACGGCGTCTGGTACCGCTCGGTCACAACAGAGGTCATGGAGCGGATCATCCAGGAACATCTCATCGCCGGACGGCCGGTCGAGGAGTTCGTCTTTGCCAGAGACCCTTTGGACGGAAGGTCATGAAGGGCTGGCTGAAGAGGCTCATCCTCATGTGGCTCGGTTGGAGAGTGTTCGGCCCCGAGCCGCAGCCCAAACCGCCCGAGGATCAGGAACATCCATTCCGCCTACCAGGCCGATCGGTGTTCGTCGGGGACAACGAGTTCTTCGTCCGGGAAGCAGGCAACGCCGACGCTCCTGCCTTGTTCCTGGTGCATGGATGGGGGGACCACAGCCTGGTCGTCTGGTGGAAGCTGATCGGCAAGCTGGCGGCGAGATATCGGGTGATCGTGCCGGACAGCCGCAACACGGGGAAATCCGACCAGTTGCGCCATCGCTACGAGATCGCCGACATCGCCGACGATCTGGCCGGGATCATGACCGCGCTGGGAATCGATCGAGCCCACGTTGCGGGTTACTCGATGGGCGGTTTGGCAGCGCTCGAACTGGCGCACCGTCACCCCCATCGGGTAGACAAACTCGTTCTGGCCGGGACATCTGCCGGGCCTGCGCGATCGACCATCGAGCGGCTTGTCGGTGGGTTCGTGATCGTCGCCGCGCGTGGATTCAGCCGTCTGAGCCGAACGGAGTTCTCACGGGCCAGGATCGCGTATCTGGTGAGAGTCGGAGCGGTGTTGCCGAGACACTTCCGGTGGTTCTACGAGCAGCACCACAACCGTGACCCGGACTTGTATTGGATGGCAGGGTCCGCCGTGAACCGGTTCAACGCTCGCCCCTGGATCGGAAAGGTTCGCCAACCGACGTTGGTCATCATCAACACCGAGGACCAACTGATGTTCGCGGAACTGCAATACGAACTGGCCTCACTGCTCCACGATCCTGAGGTAGTCGAGCTGGTCGGCGCCCGTCATGAGGCCCCACTGACCCACGCCGGCCACATGATTCGGGCGATGCAGAAGTTTCTCGGGTGAGACCGGACTCCGGTTCGAGCCGGACGCTCTCCGACCGGCGGAGTTCCGGGTAGTCACCCGGGCCGGGAAACGCATCACCGAAGGAGTCCGGACCGACGGTCCGAGGGAACGGGCACTACGGCCGGCTGCCGCTATCTGTACGTCTTCTCGCCGGCACGGATCGGGACGGTCAGCCAGTTCTCATAGGGCGGCAGGGCGCAGGAGTATCCGTCCGAGTATGCGCAATAGGGGTTGTATGCGAGGTTGAAGTCGACGCGGAGCATCCCGTCCACAGGCTCCTCGAGATCCAGGTACCTGCCCGCCCCGTAGGTCTCGCGACCGGACGTTCCGTCGCGAAAGGGGAGGAAGTAGCCGGGGTGACCGGGTGTCTGCAGCGCGGTCAATCGGACGAGTTCGCCGTCGATGTCGAACTCGATCCTGCCGGCCCGGAAGTACGTCCGGACCCGGCCGTCCGATGTGCCGATCTCAACCGGGGACGGCTCCTCGGGATGGAGTTCCAGCTCGAGGTCGAGGGCTTCATCGAGATCGAAGTACTTGAGACCCTCGAACCCGTGCCGCAGTTCGTGGGGCAGGGGCGATTGGCGGCTTCCTCTGAAGAACTCGTCCTTGTTGCGGCGGAACTCCGCCAACGTGTGTGCATCCATGACCGGGACCAACGCAGCACCCGGCGCCGGCATTCCGGTCGGGGTGTGAGAGGTCGTAGATCTGAGGGGAGCAGGCTCGTTCGCTACCGGCTACCGCGTCTGGTGTTGCTCCGCGGTCCGCGAAACGACGAGAGGGTCCGTTCGATACGATCGAGGATCGTTTCGTGGACGCGATTGACCTGGGGGAGACGGATGGCGTCGAGTGCTCTCCTCAGGCCTTTGCGGACGCGGCTCGTCCACAACCGCGCCGTTGTGAGGGCGATACCGCCGAAGAGGGCGAGCGTGCCGGCACCGCCCACCGGTGCCAGCCAACCGGCTCCAAGGATGCCGAGTACGACGCCCAGCACCACGGACAGTCCTGCACCTGCTGCCAGCAGGACCTTGGCCGTCTTGCCGATGATGCTGGTGTCTGCTTCGAGGGTGACGAGGTGCTTGGCCGGCTCGAGACTGTGTATGTGGTGGATGACCGGGCCGACCGCCCGCATCGCACCGCTGCCTTTGCCGACCCCGAAACCCATTCGCAGCGAAGCTACCGGGGAAGGATCCTTCTCCCAGACGACACCGTGACCGTGCAGACGTCGTTTCTGAAGTCCCTCGTGTTTCTCGAGCCACGTATCGACTGTGTTGGTGACGTCGGCGAGGTTCCCTTCGACGATCGTACGCTCTTTCATTCTGACGGGGGCGAGGAACCGGTCGAGCGGCGTCATCTCGACTTGTTCGGAGGCGGTCGCTTCTTCGAACAGTGCCCGCCGGACATGAGCAGCACTGATGCCGATCTCCTCCGCGATTCTTTCGATGTGCTCCGGGTTCAACCGGTCCGGGCCGTGCTCATCGTCGAACTGGAGCTCGATGGCGCGTCGAAGCACCCGTTCCACGGACTCCATGTTGAGAGAGTCGAGCCGTGCGGCCAGATCGGACGCACCATCGGCTTGCTCTTCCGGTTGTCGAGATCCGAACTCACGCACCTGCCAAGTATGGCGCATCGAGGAGGCTGGTGGATCCGGGCTACCGTCCGGCTCTGCCGCCGAGCATGGAGTTGGTGTTTCACCCGGAGCGCATGGAGGGGAGAGTCACCCGGCTCCGGCGCTCCTGCCGCCGGAGCTCAGGGCCTCAGAACCAGGGTTCCCTCAGCATCGGCTGCGATGGCGTCGTGCTCCCAGTGCATCGGGTGGAGATCGTTGGCCACCCACGATTCGGCCATGTCTATGTAGTGCTCGTGAAAGATGTGGCCGGATTGCCCGGTGGGATGAATCGAACGGGATCGTTCGAAGTTGGAGAGGTCGATGATCATCCGCATGGACGGAACCGCAACGACTTCGTAGCTCTTGGAGGCATCCCAACTCGTGGCGTTGACGATCGAGGATCCTCCATCGACCTCATACGGCCCGCGGTTGAACAGCCATTCGAGGGGCGCGATTCCGGATTCACCGAATGTGGCGTTGCGGAAGGTGGCGGTGTGCAGGTCTCCCCACCGCCAATCGGCCGGATCGTCCCCCAGCTCGTCCGTCAGCTCCGCAATGGCTGCCAGCAAGGACAATTCGAGGATGTCGTCGCGGCTCTCTGTGGTCGAAGTTGAAGTGATGTCCCACCATTTGTTGCCCGGCTGGTCGAGCAGATCGGCGACGACCTCCGACCAGCGGCTCCCTCCGGCCGGCCAGAAGCGTTCGGGCAGCTCATCGTGGAACGTCAATCGGAGTATGTGTCGCCAGACGGACGCATAGAGGGCGGCTCCCGGTAGTTCGGCGCGCTGCTGGAACGCGTCCTCACCGCCGGCCCACTCCCGAAGCAGATGCTGAGCGTCACCGACGACCGGCTTGTCGGTCTGCAGTGACAGGAGTGACGGGACGACCAGCTCTGCATTGAGGTTCCGGCTGTCTCTCTGCAACTCCTCGATGAAAGCGAAATCGACGCCGACCGCACCGTCCAGCACATCGACGATGCGGTCGCCGCGATAGCCGTAGGCAAGATCGAAAGCCAGGAAATAAGGAAAGGAGGAGTCGGCGACGTGCTGGTTGGCGCTGTGCAGGAATCCCTCCGGCGGGTTGAACACGGTCGGCATGCTCTCGAAGGGGATGAAACCCGTCCACTCGGTTGAGCCTTCCCAGCCGGATGAGGGCCAGCGGCCGTCGCCGGAGGCGCGGATGGGAACCAACCCGGAACTCTGGTAGCCGATGTTGCCGTCGATGTCCGCGTATACGAAGTTCTGTCCGGCAATGTCCCACATTCCGACGGCCGTTCGGAACTCGTCCCAGTTACCGGCCTGGTTTACTCCGAGTACGGCTTGCACCAGACGGCCGGGCTCCAGCGCCGTCCATTGCAGGGTTACTGCATAGTTGATCGGGACCTCGATCCCCGCTTCCGTCCCGAAGTCGTCCAGGGGACCGTATCGATCGGAGATGATCGGCCCGTGCCTCGTGGACCTCACCTCGATCCGTTTCGGGTTCGTTCCGGCGATTTCGATCGTTTCGGTGCGGACCTCGAGATCAACCCAATCCCCCTCGAACTCGTATTGATTGGGGTTGTCCGGGTTCATCCGTTCGACGTACAGGTCCTGGGTGTCTGCGGCGAGGTTCGTGACTCCCCAGGCGACGCGATCGTTGTGGCCGATGATGACGCCGGGAACGCCCGCGAATGAGAAACCCACCACATCGAACGGACATTGCCCGTCGCAGTGAAGACCGATCTCATACCAGATAGAAGGCATCTGGATGCTCAGGTGCGGGTCGTTGGCCAGGATCGGCAAGCCCGTCGACGTCTTCGATCCCGCTACCACCCAGTTGTTGGAACCGATGTCTGCACCCGGCTCCCCAACGACCTCGTTGAGTGTTGCGACCCGGTCGGCGGTCGGGCCCAACAGTGCAGCCAGATCGAGGTCCCCCACCGCCGCGGTCGGATCTGCACCGACCGCCGGCCCTCCTCCATACGGAGAAGACTGCGGCAGGATGAAAGGCCGATCGGACGGGTAGGGAGGGAACAACTCGTCGACCCGACTGCGAGGAAGGGATCCTGCGAGGATCGCCCGCTCGATCTCGCTGCCCATGTTGGCGCCGAGATCCCAGGCCATCATCCGCGCCCACGAAAGCGTGTCGACCGGATCCCACGGCTCAGGCTCATATCCCCGTGTTTGCAGGACGAGCGTCGCGTATTCGAAGGAGAGCTTCGTGCCGGAGTGATCGGCCAGGTAGGCATTGACCCCTTCCGAGTAGGCCTCGAGAATCGCCCTCGATTCATCGTCTAGTTCTTCGAACTCGACTTCCGAGAGTTCGGTGAACCCGAGCGAGCGAAGGAAGATGTCGTTGTCCACCTGGGACGAACCAAACAGCTCAGCCAGACGACCCTGTCCGATATGACGCCAGAAGTCCATCTGCCAGAAGCGATCCTGTGCGTGAACGTAGCCCTGGGCGACGAACAGGTCGTGTGTCGTCGATGCAAAGATGTGCGGAATCCCGTTCGAGTCTCTGATGATCTCCACGGGAGCGTCGAGACCGGCGAGGCGTACCTCACCGTCCACCAGGGGGAATGATCGTCGAACGAGGTACAGGCCGATCACTCCGACCACGAGTCCGGCGATGAGGAGGAAGGTGATCAACCGGAAGAGAGTTCGACCTACGGCGCGCATGCCGAGCAGAGTAGACGCCCGAGCGCTTCCCGGACGTTCAGTCGGTAATGGAGTTCGCCAGAGCCGTTATCGCCCCCAGGTCGGAGACCGGATCTCCTCGTTCGAGTCCCACCGACAGCGAAGCGGCGGAGACGGCCATCCGGAGGGTGCGGTGAGGGTCCCAACCTGATCCGACTCCGAATGCCACCATTGCCGCCAGAGTGTCGCCGGCTCCGGTCGGGTCGATCGGGTCGACTTCCGGTGGCCGTACTTCGAATACCACCTCTCCCCCGGAACACCAAGCCGCCGCCTCGCTTCCGCTCGTGAGCACGACGTCCGGGCCAGACCGGGACAACGCCAGTGCATCCTCTCTGGCATGCTCATGGCTCGACCACACGCAGACCTGCAGCGGCGCCGAGGCGCGGCCTGCCACATCGATTCCCACAACGGGAACCCCTGCTTCGGAGGCCTGCCGGATGACTTCGGCCCCCCATCCAGCCGAATAGGCATCGACAACTGCTACCGAACGTCCGAGCCAGGCATCGGGAGCAAGTGACTGCCAGATGGCGTTTCCATATCCGCTCGAGATGATCGTTCTCTCACCGTCCTGCCCGACCAGCACCACACAGTGGGGGGTCGTCGCCGAAGGCGAGATTTCGATCATGGAAATGTCGACTCCACGGGCGGCGAGGTCATCGACCAGCCAGCGCCCCAGCGGATCATCGCCGAGCGCGTTGCCGACGACGGCGGTCGTCGCCCCCCAGGCGGCCAGCGCGACTGCGGGATTGGCACCGCCGCCGCCGTAGGTGATCCGGGACCCGATCGAGCGCACATCGTCTCCGGGTTCGGGGAACTTGGCGATCCGGTGGGTGAGGTCCGGATTGAGCGATCCGTAGCAAATGGCAGAGATCATGGTTCTCACAGGTTCTGGGTTCGACGTTTGTCCAGTCCAGATTGGCACAGATCAAATGCGCCGGCCGCAGCCAACGAGAGCTCACTCCACTATCATCCCGGCCTCATGAGTGAGTTGCTGTCCGCGGTTGCGGCCACCCTGGGGGCCCCTGAAGAGCTTATACGCCGTTCGGCCGACGCTCGCGCCGCTGCGCAAGGTGTCGAAACGGAGCAGGTCTTGCAGGCGTGGGCGGGTGGTTCGGCTCCCGTCGCCCCTTCACGGCCGGCGCCTCCGCCCACCCCTGCCGAGGAACCATCGTCGGCCGTGGAAGCCGCGCCGGCCGAAGAGCAACCGGAACCTTCGGTGCCCGTAGTGACAGCCGCCACCGCAGTGCTGGAGCCTCAGGCCCCGGTCGAGCCCGGGGTCGAGCCGGCGCCTCTGTCGAAGCGGGTCGGCCTGCCGGCCGCGCTGGGTGCGGCACTGGGCGTCGGGTTCGGTCTGGTGACAGCCGCGTATTCGGCCGTCTTCTTGGTCGACAACGCGTCCTCTGTTGAGCGGGCGGATGGGTTCGGGGCGGCAGTGGAGCTGCAAGTCCTGCCCGTGGTGATCGGGATGGCGGCCCTGTGGGCCGTCTTCGGAGGTTTCCTGGCGGTTGTCGGCCGGCGGGCTCCGGCGTTCTTCCGTGCCGACCTGGCCGTTCTCGGAGGGGCCGGAGTCTGGATCGGGGCGGTTATCGGAGCGGTTCTCGGGGCGAGTGGTGGGGGTTTGCTGGTGGGCGTTCTCGGGATCGAGACGATCAACGAGGGAATCGTCGCCGTCCCGGTCTCTTCGGCGCTCTGGTGGTTGGTGATCGGCGGTGCGATTCTTGGAGCCGGAACAGCGGTGCTCGCACACGTGACCGCGGTGCCTGCCGGCCTGACCGCCGGAGATCGTGCTGATTCGAGCGAGGTGCGGACCAGGCTGAGCAACTCCTTGATGGTTCCGCTGGTGTCGCTGCTGACCCTCGTTGCGGTGATCGCAGTGATTGCGACACTCTTCGTCATGTTCCACGAGGCGGCTTCGATGCTGGCGATCGTCATCTCCGCCGGGATCCTGCTGTTCGCATTCCTGGGTGGCTACCGCCCCAGCATCAAACTCCGCTATACGGAGGTCATCGCCGCACTCGCGGGGATAGCGACCGTCGTGATCGCCATCGTGATGGTCTTCCTGGTTCGCGGGCACTGAACTGCGGTGTTTCAGCTGAAGAATGTGAGTTATCCGGCGGGTAATTCCAACGGCTGCCGGTTCAGGCTTCCACCCGCATTATGTCGAACTCGTTTCCCTCGGGATCTGCGAATGTGATCCATGAATACTCGTCCCACGTTTGAGAAGCGAGCTTGCGGCCGCCCATCGAGAGGATCCGGGATTCTGTGGCCTCGAGATCGGCGACGGCCAGGTCCAGGTGCACCCGGTTCTTGACGGTCTTGTCCTCGGGAACCTTCTGAAACCAGACCGTCACCTTGCGATCCGGAGCGTAGGCCAGGAATGCCCACTGCTCGTCCCGGTGGGTTATCTCCACGGACAACAACGATGCCCAGAAGTCTGCCAGCCCAAGACTGCGGCAATCGATGGTGACCGCGGCGAGAAGCGGTATGTCGTTGCCTTGAAACGCGGGCACGCCGCTCAACCGCCGATGGCGGACAACACCCCGAAGGTGCCGAGCACCACCGTATAGAGCATCAGCGCCCCGACGAAACCCACGGTGAAGAAGCGGCTGATGATCCCCTTCTCGTAGCGGGTATGCATGTAGAAGGCGACGACGATGACGAACTTCAGGATCGCCAGGATGATCAGAGTCGGATAGACGACGATTTCCGAAACACCTGCTTCTTCTATGTAATAGAGGGCGACTTCGACGGCGGTGAGGACCGCCAGCAGGACTGCTATCTGTACGTACTGTTTGGGAGATGGATGCGCTTTGGTCTGTGCCCCTGCCATTGCCGATTCCTACTTGATCAGGTAGACGACCGTGAAGATCACGATCCAGATTATGTCGACGAAGTGCCAGTAGAGCGCAACGTTCTCGAGATTGAGGCCGGTCGCGGTCGACAGTCGCCCCTTGCGGAACGAGATGCCGACCAGGGTGAGCAGCATGATCACTCCCACCAGCACATGTGTGCCGTGGAACCCGGTGAGCGTGAAGAAAGCCGATGCTGCGGGGTTGGTGGAGATCTTCATGCCTTCATCCACTACGAAGGTCGTGAACTCATAGGCTTGCCCGGCCAGGAACACCATGCCGAGCAGGGCGGTGGCGATGAGCCACGTTCTGGTGGAGCGCTGGTCATCGCGGTGGATGGCGTGGTCGGCGAGGACCATCGTCAATGAACTCATCAGCAGCACGAACGAACTGACCGACGTGAACGGGATGTCGAAGATCTCGGCCGGGTAGGGCGCCGTGTATCCGACCCGCCCCTTGAACAGCAGGTAGTTGGTGATGAGGGCCCCGAAGAACATGAACTCGCTCGACAGGAAGACCCACATGGCGAGTTTTCTGGTTTCAACGCCGGTGCTCTCGTGCACATGCTCTTCGTGAGCGACATCGCTCATGCGTGCACCTCCTCGTGTTCCTCTTCGAGTGGTTCGAGTGACCAGCCGATCAGCGAGGAGAGCAAGAGAACGACGCCGAAGATCAAGAGAGGCAGTCCCCAGCCCCGAGTGTGATAGATGACTCCATATCCGACGGCGAGGAACGATGCGCCTGCGAAGAACGGGAAGTACGAAGGCGTCGGCAGGTGGATAGGTGCCGGCGGGTTCACGCCCTGATCGTGGAACAGGGCGATCGTGGAATCGGCATCCGGCCTGCGCACCGGACGACCGTCCTCATCCTCGTCGTACTTGCGGTGCCACCAGTCATCGAGCGAATGCACGTCGGGGTTAACGCCGAAGTTCCACTCGGGGGTGGGGTTGGGGATACTCCATTCGATCGTGCGGGCGTCCCATGGGTCCATCCCGGCTTCGACACCTCTCCGCTTCGACTTGGTCCAGTTCAGCATGAACACGAGGATCGACGAGGCGATGATGAAGGCACCGACCGTCACCACCATGTTCCAGGTTCCGAAGTTGTACTCCGCCGGGTATTTCCAGGTCCTCCGCACCATGCCCTGCAGTCCCAACCAGTGCATCGGACCGAAGGTCAGGTTCATTCCGATGAACATGAGCCAGAAATGCAGCTTGCCGAGCTTCTCGGACATCATGCGGCCGGTGAGTTTCGGGAACCAGTAGTAGAGCCCGGCGAAGATCCCGAAGATGGCGCCTCCGAACAGCACATAGTGGAAGTGCGCAACGATGTAATAGGTGTCCGTCTGCTGCCAGTCGGCCGGAACGATCGAGTGGGTCACCCCGGACAGTCCGCCGATAACGAACAGGGCAACGAATCCGAGTGAGAACAGCATCGGAGTGGTGAACTTGATCTTCCCCATCCACATCGTTCCCAGCCAGTTGAAGATCTTGATGCCGGTCGGCACCGCGATCGTCATCGTTGCCAGTCCGAATGCCGCCTGGGCTACCGGCGTGATACCGGAGGAGAACATGTGGTGAGCCCACACACCGAATCCGAGGAAGCCGATCGCGGCACCGGCGAAGACCACGGCCGGATAGCCGAACAGAGGCTTGCGAGAAAAGACGGGCAGGGTCTCCGAAACGATGCCCATCGCCGGGAGGATCAGGATGTAGACCTCGGGATGGCCGAACAGCCAGAAGAGATGTTGCCAGAGAACGGCATCACCCCCCTGGAACGTGTCGAAGAAGAGCGTTCCCAACTGACGGTCGAAGGTGACCATGAAGAGAGCCACGGCGATGATCGGCAAGGAGAAGAGGAGGAGGAAGGCGACGACCAGCGTCATCCAGATGAACACGGGCATGCGCAGGAGCTTCATGCCCTTGGCTCGCATGTTCAGGATCGTCGCAATGAAGTTGACGGCCGAAATCAGCGACGCCAGGCCGAGGATCTGAAGTCCGATTGCCCCGTAGTCGAGGACCGTGCCGGTCGAGAAGCGCGGTCCGGCGTTGGGCTGGTACATGAACCACCCGCCGTTGATCGTGCTGCCGAGCCAGGAAGCATCGGTGGCGCCGCCGGGGAGGTTGCCGCCCGAGGGGGGTCCGGTCGTGCCGAACAGGAACGACGAGTAGAGGAAGATTCCGCCGAAGATGAATATCCAGAAGCTGAGTGCGTTCATGCGCGGGAACGCAACGTCCCGCGCTCCGATCATCAGAGGCAACAGGTAGTTGAAGAACGCCGCGCCGACCGGCATCACGAACAGGAACACCATGGTGGTTCCATGCATCGTGAACATGGCGTTGTATTCGGCCGCATCGAGAACTGTTCCGTCGGGGCCCGCCAGCTGCAGCCTGAGAATCAGGGCCTCGAGACCTCCGAGGATGAAGAAGATGAAGGCCGAATAGCCGTACATGATTCCGATCTTCTTGTGATCGACCGTCGTGATCCAGCTCATCCACCCGGAGGTTTGCCTGGGCCGGCGGAAGATGGTCGACGCGGGAGATGCCGGGGTCGCCATCAGTTCTCCTTCGTCGGATCGAGGCTCTGCAGAAACGCCACCAGCTCATCGATTTCATCGGCAGTCAGGTTCAGGTTCGGCATGAAAGAGCCGGGCTTGATGGTTGGGGGGTCGGCCAGCCAATCGGCGAGTTCCTCTTCCGTTCGCTCGAGTGAGGCGCCCGCGAAGACATTTCGGTAGGGATCGGCGAAGTGAGTGAGGTTTGGCCCGATCGGGTTGTCGAGCTGGTTCACGCCGTCGATCACGTGACAGGTGCTGCAGATCCCCTTGAACTGATCCAAACCCGCTTCTGCCAGACGTTCCTCCGGGTTCCTCCCTGCGTCGGGGAGTTCGGCGGGCTGCTGCATTCTGGCAACCCAGGCGTCGTAGTCCTCGACGTCGACGGCGCGCACCCGGGCCCGCATGAGGGCATGGGACAACCCGCAGAACTCTCCGCATTGTCCCCAGTACTCGCCGGGTTGATCGGCCTCCAGCGTCAAGACGGTCTGCTGGCCGGGCACGAGGTAGCGCTTGCCGTTCAGTTTCGGAATCCAGAAGTTGTGAAGTACGTCCTCGGAGGTCATGTTGAGGCAGATCTCTTCGCCGGCCGGAATCACCATGACGTTGGCCGTCGTTATGCCTTCCACGGGATACCGGTATTCGAACCACCACTGATGGCCGATGACGTCAACCTCCATGGCGTCGTCGGAACACTCGGTGAGGTCGAAGATCGTCTGCACGGTCGGCACTGCGAGTCCGGCCAGCAGCATGATCGGAATGGCGGTCCAGACCACCTCGAGCACCGCGTTGCCGTGGATTTGCCTCGGCTCTGCCTGGCCGTGATCGCGGTAGCGGATGATGGCGAAGAGCATGCCGCCCAGGACGATGGCGAGGATGATGCCGGCGATCAGGAAGACCGGGTTGGAGAGCTCATCGATCTGCCGGGCGGCCGGCCCCTGCGGGTCCAGCGCATCGAGAGGTGAGTCGGCAATGCAAGAAGTCAGGCCGAGAATGAGACTCGCAGAGAGAGCGAGCTTCAGCCACATTCGTGGTGCCCCAGACGACACGGTGCGTAGTCCTCCCCGCGGATTCTGCCGGTACTTACGGTCGGGACACTCTAGACGTTGGGACTCACTAACCGCAAGGTAAGGACTTTCGCCTCTAGCGGAGAACGGATGTTCCGCAAATGGTTTGTACTCGATTGGCGGTCGGTCCAGGGCGAACCACGATCCGGGTCGACCCGGTGCGGTTCCTCGCCCTGATCGGGTGTCCCGTAGCAGGGCCTCCAGCCCTCAGCCGGCGTACTTCCGTGTAACCCCCATTTCGACCACATGCTCTTCCAAGTAAGCTCGGTGCTTCATGGATTCCCCGTCTGTCTCGTTTACCGACCCCGACGCGCACCGTTCCGGCTGGCGCGACATAATCGGCGCGTACATTGGTCTGACCAAGCCTCGCATCATCGAGTTGCTGCTCATCACCACCGTTCCGGCAATGGTGCTGGCGGCGCGGGGGTGGCCCGGGACGTGGCTGGTCTTCGCCACGCTGATCGGCGGGACCCTTTCGGCCGGTGGGGCCAACACCCTCAACAACTACATCGATCGCGACATCGATCGGCAGATGAAGAGGACCTCGCGGCGGCCGCTGCCCCGGCATCGGGTCGATCCGCATAGCGCCTTGTGGTTCGGGATCGTTCTCGGAGTCGCCGGGTTCTTCGTGCTGTGGGCGACCTCGAATCTGCTGGCAGCCTCGATCTCCACCGCCGCTCTGTTGTTCTACGTGTTCGTCTACTCGCTCACTCTCAAGCGCATGACTCCGCAGAACATCGTCATCGGCGGGGCGGCGGGGGCTGCACCGGTGCTGGTCGGATGGGCCGCCGTGACCGGCACGCTCGACCTGTCGGCCTGGATCTTGTTTGCGATCGTCTTTTATTGGACCCCGCCTCACTTCTGGGCGCTGGCGCTCAGATACCGGGACGATTACGCAGCCGTGGAGGTACCGATGCTTCCCGTGATCGTCGGACCGCGCAAGACTGCGCAGCAGATCATTGCCTATTCCGCAGTGCTGGTCTTCGTGACCTTCTGGTTGGTCCCGGTGGCGGAGCTGGGTTGGATCTACACCGCCTCCGCCGGGGTACTGGGCGCCTGGATGCTGTTCGATTCGGTCCGTTTGCTGCAGAAGCCGGAAACCGCGATGAACCTGTTCCGGACGTCGACGATCTACCTGTCGCTGTTGTTTGCCGCCGTTTGGATAGACGTCGTCGTCTGAGTTCGAGCGACGGACGCTGGGCGCTGTAGGTTGCGGGGTCGGCGTCTCTCGCGGCCACCGCGCCTCGCCGTCTACGTCCTTGCCGGCTTCGCGCCTGGACCGAAACCTTCGACCAGAAACCAACCCGCCGGGAAGAGCTCATTCGCGACTGCCGGCAGCTGGAGAACCATTGCCGGCTCGAATCCCCGGGTCGGGAACGGCCGGCAAGTTGGCCGCTTTCAACGAAGCAACGGCGAGGAGAATCCAGATTGCGATGAGAGCAGGTGGTTCCGGGTGCCGGAGGGCGCCTAGTTCCCTGAGACTCCTGTGCGCAGCCTCTTGATACCGGCGCCGAAGAGAACCATCCCGAGCCAGATCGAGATCAGTGCCAGAACGACGTGAACGAGCTTGAACGCAACGCCTTCTTCACCGGACAGGGTGGACACCGAGGAACGGATCCAGATCACGACCGTGAGCACGGCGAAGCCGATCAACGCATTGGCCATCCACCTCGAATACGGGCGGCCCCTGAACAGGGAGGCGGCAACCGCCGCCAGAGCCACTCCGAACAGAAGTGATCCTCCGACGCGAATCCACGTCCACGGCTCTGCGGCCTCATCCCCGGAGAGAAGACCGATGCGGTTGCCCCAGGTGACGAAAGTCCATACTGCTGCCGCCGCCGTCCACCAGGCGACTCGGCGCTCCGTCACTTCTCTTCCCAGCTGAATAGGCGAACTGCCAACATCGGTGCTGCAACTGCCCAGAACATGAGCACCCACAGGCCGTGACCGACCGAATCGGAGAAACCCGTGGCCCATCGAAATGCCTCCGACAATCCGGCTGCGGGCAGGATGTCGGCCACTGCCGCCAGCGGGCGGGGGAGGTTTTCGACTGCGAACATCACGCCGCCGAGCCCGAAGAAAGCCACGAACAAGCCGTTCACAACGGCCAGCGTCGCTTCCGCGCGCAGGGTTCCAGACAGCAGGAAGGCAACTCCGCCAAAGGCACAGGTTCCGAGCACGACGGCGAGCGTCAGCGCCCACCAACTGACGGACGGCCGGTAGTCGAGGATGAGCCGCGCCGCACCCAGGATTATCGAGAGCTGGAGAATCTCCAGGAACAGAGTGGCGGCCATCTTCCCGGCGAACAGGACCCAGCGGGGGAGAGGGGTGGCACCCAAACGCTTGAGCACCATGTATTTGCGCTCGAAGCCGGTAGCTATCGCCAGGGCCACCAGAGCCGAGGACATCACCGAAAGCGTGAGGAGACCGGGAACCAGGAACCCGAGTTCGATCTCGAACAGGTTCGTAGCCCCGAAGAACAACAGGAGAGAAACCGGGACGATCAGCGTCAGCAACACGGCTTCGCCGCGCCGCAACGTGAGCCGCAGCTCCATTCTTCCCTGCTCGAAGAGCATTCGGCCGATCATCGGTTGTTCTCCTCGGTCAGCGCGAGGAACACTTCCTCGAGTCCACCGGCTCCAACCCGCAACTCGGTGATCATGGCGTCATGGCCGGCAAGCCACGCAGTCACCTGAGCCACGAGAACCGGCGTCGGTGCGTCGGTGGTCACGACGTAGAAACCGGTGCGTACCTCGCGGACGTCTATGCCGATCTGTTGGGTCAGCTCCTGGACGGGGAGGTTCGGGTAGGAGACGAACGACACGTCGCCACGGGCATGGATCAGTTCCGCCGGCGACCCCTCGGCCACCATCTTGCCGTGATTGACTATCCCAACTCTGTCGGCCAGCCGTTCGGCTTCGTCCATGAAGTGGGTGGTCAGCAGAATCGTCGAGCCGTCCGCCTGGAGGCGCTCGATGATCTCCCAGGTGGTGCGCCGTGCGACCGGGTCCATGCCGGCGGTCGGCTCATCGAGGAAGACGAGTTCGGGCGAGTGGACCAGGGCCATCGCCAGCGACAGCCGTTGCTTCTCGCCACCCGACAACCGCCTGTGCAGTGTTGTCGCCTGCTCGGTCAGTCCCACGAGTTCGAGAAGCTCGTCGGTATCCCGGGCACCCGGGTAGTAGGCCGTGAATAGAGTCAGAACCTCACGGGCTTTGGCTCCTTGATAGACCCCGCCTTCCTGCAGCATCACGCCGATCCGGCGTTGCAGCCGGGTGCGATCTGAGATCGGATCCAGTCCGAGGACTTCCACCGTGCCGGAATCTGCGCTGCGCAGCCCCTCGAGGATCTCGACGGTGGTGGTCTTGCCCGCTCCATTCGGGCCGAGCAGCGCGTAGGTCTCGCCGACGGCGACGTCGAGGCTGAGGCCGTCGACGGCGGTGAACGCTCCGTAGCGCTTGGTCAGATTGTCGAGGTGGATGGAACCGGGCACAGCGGACGATGCTAACTGAGCTCCGCGCGCAGAAATGCGACGCGGGGCCGCGGACACGGCTGCCGGACTGATTCGGGCGTTCCAACTAGCGCAGGGCTCTCATAAAATGTCCCGATGCTCAAACGTGTACTCCTCCCCGCCCTGCTCGTGATGGGGGTGGCGAGGCTCATGCCCGAGGTGCTCAAGCGCACGCTCGCCCCTCCGCAACGGGAGCAGCCGCATACGCCGGCCGATCTCGGCCTCCCCGAGGAGGAAGTCGAGTTGGTGAGCAGGAACGGGACCCGCCTCAAGGGCTGGTTCCTGCCGGTTGCCGGCAGGTCGCCCGCAGTGATCGTTCTCCACGGATGGGGTGCCAATGCTTCTCTGATGTTGCCGCTTGCACCACATCTCCACCGTGCCGGTTTCCATGCTTTGTTCCTGGATGCTCGCAATCACGGTCGGAGCGAGCACGACGATTTCGTTTCGATGCCGAGATTCGCCGAGGATCTCGACGTGGCGATCGAATGGCTGCGTGAGAGGAAGGACGTGTCGTCCATCGGTGTGATCGGCCATTCCGTGGGAGCCGGCGCCGCCATCCTTGCGGCGTCGCGGACCGACCAGATAAACGCAGTGGTTTCCGTCTCGGCATTTGCGCATCCCGGGGAGGCCATGGCCGAAGGTCCCCCCTTCAGCTTCCTACCCGGTCCGATGCAGCGAAGCCTGTTTCGCACCATGGAGAGAACGATCGGGTTCCGATTCGACGACATCGCCCCGCGCGAGCGGGTGGCTCTCGTCGATGCACCGGTAATGCTCGTGCACGGAGGGGCAGACACCACCGTTACCCCCCGGCACTTCGAGGAATTGGCCCGCCGTGTCCCCGACGCGGAGACCCTCTTCGTCGAGGATGCCGCACATGCCTCGTTGGACGCATTCGAGCCTCACATGCATCGGATCCTGGGGTTCCTCGCCGAACACCTCAGGTAGATTCTCGAGTGGGTTCCAGGTCTGGTGCAGGACACCGGAAACCCGGCGCCCCTTTACATGTCGGTCGATCTCCGATACTGTTCCCGGCACATGACTTCTCGAGTCTTCTTTGCGTACTTCGGTTTTACCGGGCGGAGCGTCCGGGCCGAAGGTGCGCGCATCTAGCAAGACCGCAACACCGACATCAGGCCCGGAGCTCAACGGCTCCGGGTTTCTCATATCTGGAGCCTTCCGGTGGAAGGAAAACGACATGATTCGCAAAGCTGAACGCAGTGAAACGGGCTCACCCAACACGATCGTGGAGGTCGGCGAGGTGCGGTTCGGTCATGACCCGTTTCCCGTCATCGCCGGGCCCTGTGTCATCGAGAGCGAGGCCCAGATAACGGAGACCGCGGAGGTAGTGGCGGCGGCCGGCGCGTCGGTTCTACGAGCGGGAACTTCAGTCGCAGGGGCCTCCCCATATGAGTTCCGCGGCCTGGGGAGCGAAGGGTTGAGGATGCTCCGTGCCGCCGGTGACGCGGTCGGGCTTCCGGTTGTGACCCAGGTGATCGAGCCGGCAGGCGTGCCGGAAGCGGTTGAACTCGCCGACATGATCGAAATCGGTGCAGGCAACATGCAGAACTTCGAGTTGCTGCGTGAAGTGGGTCAGCAGAGCCGGCCGGTGTTGTTGAAGCGTGGCCCGTCGGCAACCGTCGACGAATGGCTGTGGGCCGCCGAGTACATTCTGGCCGAGGGAAACGACCAGGTTGTGCTGTGCGAGCGCGGAATCCGGACGTTCACCGATGACGACACTCTCGACATCAGCTCCGTTCCGATCGTGAAGGAACGCACGCATTTGCCGGTGATCGTGCTGCCGAGCCACTCGGCAGGCAGCCGGGCACGTGTCGTTCCCCTGGCGATGGCCGCGCAGGGCGTCGGCGCCGACGGACTGTGCGTGGAGGTGCACCCGACTCCGGAGTCTGCCCTGGTCAATGTCTCCGGCCAGCTGGCGGCTCCCGAGTTCACGCAGCTGATGGAAGCGCTGGGAATCAATCGGATGAGGAAGGCGATCGACCTCGTGGACCGCGACATCGTCCGAGCTCTGTCACGACGACGTGATCTCGCTCTGGAGATCGGTCGTGTCAAAGCCGAGCGCGGGATGTCCGTGCGCTCGCCGGCTCGCGAGGCGGAACTCATTGAGATCATCCGCGAAGAGGCGGTCCTGCAGAACCTGGACCCGGAACAGGTCGAAGCCGTCTTCCAGGTGATACTCGCCGGATCCCGTGCCGAGCAACGCCGCCTCCGCTCGGTTGGTGAGCTCTAGAACAACCGGAAGAACAGAGGGGCCGATCTCGAGTCGGGCGTCTATCTGACTGCCAGTACCGAGCGGCAGGAGTGGTGAGCGACTCTCGGCGTCACCGAACCCAGCAGGAATCGCTCGACGGCTCCTTTTCCCTTGTGACCCAAAACGATCAGGTCGGCCGCCGACGCATCACCGGCGGCGAGGAGGGCATCGCTGACGTCGGCTGCCTCGACAAGTTCGGTCGTCACATTGGTGATTTCGCGGCGCAGCCGGTCGGCCGCCGCTTCGAGTGCCGCCTTCTCCGACTCCTTCTTCTTCTGCCAGATCAAGTCCATCTCTTGTCGAATATCCTGACGGAACATGTGGACCATCGGGAGCACCGCAAGCAACCTCACCTCGGCCCGACCGCCGAGGTCCAGCTTGCGGCAGAAGTCGACGGCTGCGTCAGACGGCTCCGACCCGTCGTATCCGATCAGCAACCGCCAGGGATGCCCGTCGGCAGCCGGCGGGCCGGCGCGACCTCCCTCACACCCTTCCTCCGCTTTTCGAACGATCAGCACGCTCCTCGTTGCAGATTGCAGCACCTGATTCGAGACACTGCCGAGCAGGAAACGTCTGAAGCCGGTGGTGCCGTGCGAACCGACGACGATGAGGTCGACTTCCTGAGTGTCGGATTCGGCGATGATCTCGTCGGCAGGATGGCCGGAAAGTATCTCGGTCGAGACGTTCAGGCCGGCGGCGGTCAGCACGGCCGCAGTTCGAGAGAGGTTCTCTGCTGCCTCCTCGGCCCTCTCACCTCTGGCAGTCTCGAAAGTGCTCCACTGTTCCGGGGTGAGGGCGGCGATCTCCTGGTCGCGAAGCACACTTGCGATCACCGTTACGATTCGCACCTCTGAACCAACGGGGAACGGAAATCCGGCGACGAAATCAGTGGCGGCCTCCGCCGTTTCCGACCCGTCGGTTGCCAGCAGCAATTTCATCGCACTCTCCAGTTCAATGTGCAGCTCCGACGTTCAGGATGTACTGCAGTGCTACGTATACACCGTACACCCCGAGCAGCCATGCCCCTTGCCAGCGACGGAAAGTCGACTTGTTCATGCTGATGAAGAAACGGAACGAGATCAGGATGATCATCATTGCCGGGAAGTGGAAGAAGTAGAAGTTGTCGGGGATCTCCAGCGGTGCGGCGACTGCTGCAGCCCCGATCACGAACAGCACGTTGAGAACGTCTGCTCCAACGATGTTGCCGACTGTGATCTCCGGGTGGCCCTTGCGGATTGCTGCGATTGCCGTCATCAGTTCCGGAAGCGACGTTCCGAAGGCGACCAGCGTTGCGGCGATCACGTCCTCCGGAACTCCGGCCCGGATGGCGATCTCAGATGCGCTCGGCACAAGCACCCGTGCTCCGGCCACTACCAGCGTGAGGCCGCCGACGACCATCAGCCAGGACTTCGAGAGAGGCATCGGTTCCTCTGTCGAGATCTCCTCTTCATGAATGAGTTCCCCGCCCTGGGTTGCCCAGCGATAGGTGATGAAGAGGTATCCGGCGAGCAGGACCAGGAAGAACGCGCCCACCCAGCGGTTGAGCGTTGGTTCGCCTCCGCTTCCGGCCGTTATCAGGGCGACGCCGGCGATAACCACCAGCAGAGTCGCCGAGCCAACCTGCACCCAACCGGTCCGGTTCAGTATGAAGCGATTGACCGGGACCGCGACAAGGACGCACGTCACCCCGAAGATCAAGCCGGTGTCGGCAATGATCGACCCGACGCCATTCCCCAGAGCAAGGCCCGGGTTCCCCAGAAACGCAGCCATTACGGAGACGAACGCCTCGGGGAGGGTCGTGCCCAGGGACACGACCGTGGCGCCGATGACGATCTTGGGCAATCCCGTTCTGCGTGCAAGATCCACGACACCGTCGATCATCCAGTCCGCGCCTTTCGACAGCAGCGCAACCGAAGCCGCGATGATCAGGAGCAGCAGAAGGAGGGGCAAGCCGGAGACGAAGTCCTGCAGGACCGTCTCGTCGGCGATCCACTGAAAGATGCCGTTATCCACCCAGCTCTACTCCCGCGCCGTGAAGGTCATTCGCTCAGGAAGGCGTCTAGACGTTCTCTCTCACGCAGACCCAGCGAAACCATTGCCCGCTGTAGCTCGAGTTTCTGCGAGAGAGACTTGGCCGCAACGGGGAACCCCGTCTCTGCGAAGAACGCCTCAACCCGTCTTGCGAGACCGGGCTCAACCATTGCCGGAAGGCTGTGCACCAGGTATCTCTGCGTGGCAGGTGGAAGGAGGCTCGTGAGGGTCGTCCACTGTTCGGTGACCCGATTCCAGATGTGGTCCGTCGTCGACTGGTTGGCCAGCAGGCCGGCGATCACCCATGCCCCGTCCTGCCCGCGGATTCGCCCGTTGAGCGTCATCTCGAAAGTCCGGTCGGCGGCGTCGAGCCCCGGGAAGTAACCGAGCGCCCTCAGGTATCGAACCCGGAGCTGAGGGTTGGAAGACGACTCGTACGCCTCGACGACGGCCTCGTAGTCGTCGTAATCGCCGAATGTCGCGGAGATAGCCAGGACGGCAAGTGCCACTTCGGCGTCCACGGCTGCCGGATCGGCGAGCACCGCCGAGAACAGACTCTTGGCTCTCCTGATCGTCTCAGGCTCTTTTCCGAGGCAACCGTATGTGGTGAGAACCTGGCCGCGCAGCCGGCGGGTCAGATCGTCTTCTCCCTCTACCGGATCCCAACCCAGCCGGTCGGCGGTCGGGCCGACGAGGCGCCGGATGAAATCCGCGAATCGATCGTCGTTCGGGACGTATCGCCCCAGCTCGAGGAGATGGGTTACCAGCATCTGCCACACGGCATGTTCCTGCTCGTCCCGGAACGCAGCGGCAAGGACGGCAAACTCACCGATGGGAACCGACCCTTCAACGGCGAACGCCCATGTGTCGTCGAGAAGGGTGAAGCGCTCCAGCGGGTCGAGTTCCGCAAGCCGCGGCTCGAGCGCACCGAGGAGGGAGGCTTCATAGCGAACACGGTAGAAACCGTGGCCCCCTGCGTTGGCGATCACCCAGTTGATCGGGCCTCTCACGGGAATCACCTCAGATTCCACGGTGAGCAGATGCTTGATGATCTCCTCGCCGTCCGCCGTTCCGACCCGGATCTGCATCGGAATCCGCCAGAGGTTCATTGCCTCCACATCCTCAACGTAGCGGAACTGCCTCTGGGTGATTCGCAGACCTCCACTGACCCTCTCGGCGGTGACCTCCGGGTAGCCGCCCTGGAGGATCCATGTGTTCATGATCTCCCCGACCCCGCCCTCGGAGGCGCTGTCGAGTCCCCTCCATAGGTCCTCGGTCTCGGTGTTCGCGTAGGAGTGTTCGCGCAGGTAGTTGCCTACACCCTCGCGAAAGACCTCGACGCCCAGGTACTGCTCGATCATCCTCAGGAGTGCCGCGCCTTTGCCGTAGGTGAGGGGGTCGAACATCTCGTTCGCTTCTTCCGGGGATCGGACTTCGAATTCCACTGCCCGTGTGCTGGCCAGTGCATCGATGTCCATCGAGTCGGTTCGCTCCGCGCCCGGGTCCACGGCGAAAGCCAGCCAGCGCCTCCAGTCGGGTCTGTAGGCCTCGACGGTCTTCATCTCCATGAAGGAGGCGAAAGCCTCGTTCAGCCAGATACCATCCCACCACTTCATCGTGACGAGGTCCCCGAACCACATGTGGGCGAGCTCATGGGCGATGACGTCGGCGACGCGCCGCTGCTCGTACTGGCCGGTCGTGGCCGGGTCGATGAGGACCGCATTCTCCCGGTAGGTGATCGCTCCGAGGTTCTCCATTGCACCGAAAGCAAAGTCGGGGATGGCGATGAAGTCGACCTTGTCGCCGGGATAGGGGATGCCGTAGTAGTCGGAGAGCCAGCGAAGGGCGTATTCCCCGATTTCGAGAGCGAAATTCGTGAGATGTGCTTTCCCCGGTGGAAAGACGATCCGGAGGGGGACCCCATCGACGTCGACCGGGTCGGTTATGTCGAGCCGGCCGACCACGAAAGCGACGAGGTAGGTCGACATGATGGGTGAGTCGGCAAACCGGACGATCGACTTGCCGTCAGACCGGACGGTGCGGCCGACCTCGGACATGTTCGAGATGGCAACCAGGTCGCTCGGCACGATCAGGGTGACCGAGAACGTCGCTTTGAACTCGGGCTCATCCCAGCATGGGAAAGCACGTCGGGCATCGGCAGCCTCGAACTGCGTGGTCGCGATGGTCTGCTCCTCGCCGTCCTCGTCGGTGTAGGTGCTCCGGTAGAACCCGCGCAACCGGTCGTTCAGGACTCCCGCGAACGCGAGGTTGAGCTGCCATTCGCCTGGGTCAATGGGTGCCTCGGGCGTGACCGTGATTCGTTCGTTGGCTTCGTCGTAGTCGATCGTTGCCGGATGGATGCCCCCGCCGTCGTCGACCAGGGAGGCCTCGCTTATTTCGAGTTCGATGGCGTTCAGGTTGAGGCCGGTGATCTTCTCGCGAACGTCGATTGTGACGGTCTGGGTCCCGGTGAACGACGCGGTGGGGATGTCGGGTTCGATGGTGATCTGGTACCGGCGCGGAACGGCGCTGTTGGGAAGTCGGTGTTCGTTCGACACGGTGCTCCTGGAGGCGAGTTTGCGGCCCTCGATGGTAGCTGCGGGAGCATCAGCTTTTCCAGATCGGGGGTCTCGGTTGTTTAATGCGCCCTTAACCGATGCTTGCGGTTCCTTTTGCCGGCCGTGGCATACCGTTCCGGTAGAGGTTGTGGTGTGATGCCGCAGGTTGGGTACGAACCCCCGCTTGATACCTCGAGGAACGTACGACGGCGGTGGTCCCCAGCCTCCCCAAGTTGCACCGCCGTCGAACGTTCCGGAAACCCTCACCGCCGCCCAGGGCTGGTCTACGTCGTCTTCGTCACCTTCGACAGGCCGCGCGGGTGGTCTGTGTCGAACCCCTTGATCTTCCCGAGGTGGTAGGTGAAGAGCTGGGCGGCGACGATTATCGGCATCGGGCTGAGCCACTCGGGCGTGGTCCGGGGAAGTGCAATCCCGTAACGGCTTGCCTCCAGGGCCTCATCCCGGTTGGAGATGGTCAGGGTTCTGGCGTGCCGTTCATTCGACAAGTCCTCCAGCAAGGCCAGCATGTCGCCGAAGAGCGGGCCGTCCGGCGCGGCGGCCATGATCGAGAATCCGGGCTCGACAACGGCAATAGGGCCGTGCCGGAAATCCGCGGTCGAGTAGGGATGCGCGAGGGCGTACGTCACTTCCTGCAGTTTGAGCGCCCACTCGAATGCGGTCGAGTGGTTGAACCCGCGGCCGAGGATGGCACATGAACGAAGGTCGGCGAAGTCCCTTGCGATATCGCCGACCAGGGGTTCGGTTCGGAGAACATCCGCCATGAGATCCGGCGCTCGCCGGAGATCGTCCGAGATCGCCCCCATTCTCATCGTGTCTGAGAGCATCGCAACGGCGAGAAGCTGCGCCGTATAGGTCTTGGTGGCTGCCACCGCATACTCTTCGCCTGCTTTGATGTCCACGATGTAGTCGGCGTTGGCCGCCAGTGGAGAGCCGGGGCGGTTGGTGATTGCCAACGTCGGCCTACCCTGCCTCCGGCCTTCCGCCAGCACTTCCACGAGATCCGGCGATTCACCGGATTGGGATATCCCCACGACCAGCGCATCCTTGAGGTTGGGTGGGCTCTGATACGAGGTGAACAGCGACGGGGCGGCGAGTGCGACTTGCAGTCGATTGTGAGCGCCCCACAGATACTTGGCGTATCGGGCAGCATTGTCCGATGTGCCGCGGGCTGCAATGACCACATGACCGAAACTCACGTCGCGCAGCCGGGAAACCACCTCGGAAATGGGCGTGGCGTTGTCCCGCAGGATCTCGCTGAAGACGTCCGGCTGCTGGCGGATCTCGTTGTGCATGCCCATGGTTTTGCCCTCCGTCGCTGTTCAGAGTCCGAATCCGGCCGGGAGTTCCTGCGAGACCGAAACCGGAAGCCGGCCCTCGGCTTGACCTGCTCCGAAGATGATCGAAGCCAGGGCGTTCATCGACGGCTCGAGGATGCTGTATGTGCATAGGTGGGTCTCCGAAGCCGGGTATGCGGCGAGGTCGTATGGGGTACGCAGAGCCACGGTGATCATGGGAACCCCACAAGCGACCAGTTCATCGACGAGCCGAACCTGCGCGTCGTCCATCGAAGCCGAAATAGTGCCGAGCACGAGGGCCGCGTAGGACTCGGCCCGCTCGCGCAGGTCCGCGATCTCGTTGGGCGCCGGCGGGTGGGAGAGTATGAACTCATCGACGTTGGGGAAGTGCCGGCGCAGTGCCGCGGCCAGGCCCGGGGTGACGGAGGACGATGTGTCGGCGGGTGTCAGATCCTTCGGCCGGGGCATGATCGCCGCAATACGGGCGTCGGCGGGCGGGCGGAGCGGCAACAGCCCTGCGTCGTTCCTGAGCAGAGTGATGGAACGCCGGGCAACCTCGTCGGCGAGCGCCCGGTGTTCGGCAGAACCGACCCGGCCGGTATCCGTTGCTCCCGGGAACCCGAATCGCTTCCGCAGCCTCTGGTTGCGTGCAACGGCATCCTCGAAACGACCGGCGGGGATGACCCGTCGCTTGACGGCAAGGGCCAATCCGGCTTCGAGGCGGGCCTGACCCTCCGGCGTATCCTTCAGCAGCAGCAGATCGACGCCGGCCCTCACCGCCGCGATCGAATCGATGATCTGGCCCACACCCTGTGAGATGGCCCCCATGTCCAGGGCGTCTGTGATCACGGAACCGTCGAACCCAAGCTCACCGCGCAGGAGGTCGGTGAGCACAGCGGTTGAGAGGGTCGACGGAAGGTCGTCGGTTTCGGTGAGGCCGGGAATCGCGAAATGCCCGGTCATCACGAGCGCCGCGCCGGCATCGAGACCCGCCCGGAAAGGGACCAGCTCCCGCTCGTGCAGGCCATCCCTGTCGCGCTCGACCACCGGCAGGACGAAGTGGCTGTCCACCTGGGCTTCGCCCTTGCCCGGGAAGTGCTTCAGCGTCGCGGCGACGCCCTCCTGCTGGAGGCCGGCGACCATGGCCGCGACGTGTGCTGCCGCGCGTCCCGGGCGATCCCCGAAGCTTCGAGTGCCGAGACCCGGATTGCGCGGGTTGGTGTTGAGGTCGGCGACCGGCGCGTAGTTGATCGAGATCCCGAGCGCCCGAAGCTCCCGGCCCAGCGCCCGGGCCACCTCCCGAGTCAGTCTCTCGTCGTCGATCGCTCCCAGCGCCATGTTTCCGGGGAAGTACGTACTCCCGGGCCCGAGCGCCAGAAACTGGCCTCCCTCCTGATCGATCGCGATCAGGAGCGGAAGATCCCGGGGGTTGGCGGCATGCAGCGCGGCAGTGAGTTCGCCGACTTGGTCGATCGACTCGACGTTGTCGGAGCGAAAGAGTGTGAATCCGGCCGGTGGGTCAACCCGAATGCGGTCGAGTACTTCGTTCGAAGGCGTGGTGCCTTCGAACGACATCATCAGCAGGTCGGCGGTAGACGTCACCCCTTGACGGATCCGGCTAGCAGGCCCCGCACGAAGTAGCGCTGGAGCGAGAGGAATACCACGAGGGGCACGATCATCGTGACGAAGGCGCCTGCAGTCAGCACATGCCAGGCTTCGCCTTTGGTGCCCACCAGTTCGTTCAGGGCGGCAGTCAGGATGGCCACTTCGGAACCCGTTCCGAGAAACACCAGCGCAACCAGCAAGTCGTTCCAGACCCAGAGGAACTGGAATATCGCGAACGAAGCAAGAGCAGGCATCGAAAGCGGCAGCACAAGTCGCAGGAAGGCCGTGAAGTGGGATGCTCCGTCGATGAAGGCCGACTCGAATAGATCCTTCGGCAGCTGCGATATGTAGTTGTAGAGGAGATAGATGGCAAGCGGCAGTCCGAACCCTGTGTGCGCCAGCCAGAGACCCAGGAAGGTCCCGTTCATTTCGAGATCCGTGTAGATCCGCAGTATCGGAATCAGAGCCATCTGAAGTGGCACGACCAGCAAGCCGACTACGAGGGCGAAGAGCAGGCTTCGTCCCGGGAATCTCATCCATGCGAATGCATAGGCGGCGAATGCGGCCAGCGTGATCGGTATGACCGTGGCGGGGATTGTGACGACCAGGCTGTTCACGAAGGCATTCAGCATGTTGTCGGAGGTGAGCACATCGGCGTAGTTCTGAATAGTCCATTGCGCGCTCTCGAACGGGTGGACGAGGGCCGTCCACCAACCTGTTCCATCGATGGCGTTCTTGCCCCGCAGCGAACTGATCAACAAGCCCACGGTCGGCAACGACCAGAGGGCTGCGATCAGGACGACCGCCACTTTGACGGGGGTTGATCGGGTTGCGTCCGCCAGCGACCTCTTGCGGGTGCTCCGGCCTCCCGAGACGGTGTCGAGGGTACTCATGCGCCGA
The DNA here is from genome assembly GCA_035471805.1 of Acidimicrobiia bacterium. Classification (NCBI taxonomy): domain Bacteria; kingdom Bacillati; phylum Actinomycetota; class Acidimicrobiia; species Acidimicrobiia bacterium. The sequence goes on from DATIPS010000031.1 coordinate 91,073, forward strand.
TCCCTTGCCGTCGCAGGTTGCGAATGTTGACGACCATGATCGGGATCGTGACGACGAGCAGGACGACCGCGAGGGAGCTCGCTCTGCCGAAGTTCCGGAACTTGAACATCTCGCTGAACATCCGGTTGGCGACCACCTCCGTGTCGAACCGGCCCCCCGTCATGACGAATACGATGTCGAACACCTTCAGGATCGCGATGAACACCGTTGTCGCCACGGTGATGATCGATCCCCGGATGGACGGAACGATCACTCTGAAGAACAGTTGAAACTCGTTGGCTCCGTCGATGCGGGCGGCCTCGACGATCTCGTTGGGAACGCCCTTGAGGGCGGCCGACAGGATGACCATCGCAAAGCCGGTCTGCAGCCAGATCATGATGACGATCAACGCCATCGTGTTCAGCGGCGGAGTCTGAACCCAGGCAGTCGGCTCGCCGCCGAGGCCGGTCTTGACTGCGTTGAGAAGACCGATCTGAGCTTGCCCGGGCGGTCTCCAGTAGTACATGAAACGCCAGATGACGGCGGCGCCGACCATGGAGATGGAGAGTGGAAGGAATACGAATGTCTTGGCCAGTGCTTCGCGCTTCACCCTGTCGACGAGAGTGGCGATCAACAGGCCGAGAATCACGGACCCACCCGTTCCGATCACCAACCACAGGAGGTTGTTTCTGAAGGCGATCCGCATGTCCTTGCTCGTGACCGCAAAACCGTAGTTCTGCAGTCCAAAGGTCCGGATCTTGCCTCCGGAGAGGACGAGCAAGGCGCTCGAGTCGCCCTCTTTGCTGGAAATGACGGTGACCCTGGCGATCTCGAAGCTATCTCCGTTGATCCAGTACGAGCCGAACTCGACCCGGTCCTCGCCCTCGGCCATCGTGGCGAGGATGTCGGTGGCTCCGGCCAGCTCGACCGGCAACTCGGCGGGGAAGTCCACGATGTCTTCGGTGAGGCTGGTGTAGATCGTGTTGATGGTGGGAAACACCAGAAAGAACCCGAGCAGCGCGACGGCAGGGCCGACGAATACCCACGGACGAACCCGTGCTCGCCACAGGAAGGGGAGCCTGTCGACCAGCGCGTTGGCTGCGAGAAACAGTGCCCACACTCCCGCGATCCCGACGATGAGCGCGACGACCGCGATGATTGCTTTGTTGGAGGCCGGGCTCAGGCCACTGGCGCTGATTGCCTCGGCTGCCCGGTCGGCTCCGAAGAAGGCGTAGATCCGGGCGATGGTGCGGGCGGGGGCATCGAGATCGCGAAGGAATCCGAGGGCCCAACGAAGCACGATGAAGACGGCTGCTGCTCCCGCCAGGGCGCCGACCCCGCGGACGATCCCGGCGCGGCGAGCCTCCCACCAGGTCCGTCTGCCGATCTCTGGATCCTTCAGGTCGGTCACCATGGTCGCTCCACTATATGAGTGGGAGGCGCGCCGTTGCGGCGCGCCTCCCGTAGTTTCCTCTCGTTGGCTAGCTCTCCGGCCAGCTGTCTTCGATTTCCTGGAAGATGTCTTCTGTTCCTTCGCCGTTGGCGGCGACCCAGTCGACCATGCCGGACCAGAACGTTCCCTGTCCGACGTCGGCCGGCATCAGGTCCGACGCATCGAACTGCAGCGTGGTCGCAGCGGCGAGGATGCTCGCAATCTCCTGGCCGGCGTAGGTCGTGTACCAGTCGACCGGAACCGAGCTATTCGGGGAGATCAGCGATCCTGCGGCGATCCAGCCCTTCGCTGCGTCGGCGGTCGCCATGTACTCCATGACTGCACGGACCTCGGGACGGTCGTTGAACATGACGAACATGTCCCCACCGCCCAGCACCGGCCGCCCGGACGCTTCTTCGATCGGAGGCAGGTAGAAGAACTTGGCGTCTTCGCCGGCCTGGTAGAGGATCTCGTTGCCTTCTGCATCGGTTCCTCTGGTCGGATCGGCCGGGAAGAATCCGGAGATCCAGGAGGCCTGACGGTGCATCCAGCAGCTCGGGCCGCCTTCATCGAACATCGGCTTCGGTGTATCACCTACCCAGGTGGCGTTGATACCGATGTTGCCGCCCAGGACGTAGTCCGATTCGAACCAGTAGTCCTTCATTATGGCGGCGGCTTCCATCACCTCGGGGTGATTGAAGGGGATCTCGTGGGCGATCCACTGCTCGTAGACCTCAACCGGCGCTGTGCGCAGGAGAATATCCTCGAGCCAGTCGGTGGCAACCCAGCCGGAGGCGTCGCCGTGCTCGATGCTGATGCACCAGGGCTTGCCGCCGTCTGCGACGATCTGGTCGCTCAATGCGGTCAGCTCATCCCAAGTTTCGGGGATCTCATAACCGGCGTCGGCGAAAGCCTGAACCGGATACCAGACGAGCGACTTCGTGTCACCCTTGAAGTACACGCCGTAGGTGCTGCCGTTGTAGCTGGCCTGATCGGTCCACGCCGAGCTGTAGTCGCTGAAGAGCTGGTCTTCATTGATCCACTCACTCAAGTTGACGAGGACGCCCTGTTCGGCGAACACGTTCATCAAACCCGGTTGGGCGATCTGGGCGAGGTCCGGGGTGTCGCCACCCTCGACCCTGACCGTCAGCACCGTCTCGTAGTCGGTGATTCCGTCGTAGTTGATGTTGATTCCGGTGCGGGCTGCGAAGTCCGCCAGCGTGGCCTCGAAGGCCTCACCTTCGGCCTCTATCCACTGAGCCAGAATCGTCACCTCGGTGCCCGAGTACTCGCCGGCTTCTGCGCGAGCAAGGTGCTCATACGGGCCCTCCGGGGCAGGCTCGGTGCTGTCCGTTGGGGCCTCGGTGGTGTCGGTTGTTGCTGCTGTTGTTTCCGTTGTCGGCGCGGTGGTGTCCGAGACATCCGCGGCCGTCGTGGTGGTTGCGTCGCTATCGGCCGCACAGGCGGACACGATGAGCGCGAACACCACCAGGAACGCGACGAGAATTCGTCGATTCATGGTTTGCTTCCTCCGTGTTGTTGGGCTTGTTGTTGTGCGGGGTGAGCGCATCACTTGCCCCCCAGGAGGGTTGTGATGCGCATTGAAATCTCGAGTTGCATCCTTTCGATGTGCGAGCGAACGAAGTCGTCGATGTCGCGATATGGATCTTCGACGAGTGGTGTCAGATCCATGCCGTAGATGAGAGCTTGGGCGGTGTCGACCGAGTGGCTCTCGGAGAATGTGGCATGGGCAAGACGTCTTCCGGCAGTGGCCAGGTCGTAGCGCTTGCCGCCGCTGATCTGCGAGTCGTAGACACCGAGCACGGCTGCCGCCAGGTTCTCGTGTGCCGACACGTCGAAGGCGATCTTGTCTGCGTCTGCCAGCCAGTCGAGGTCGCGCCACACTTCGCATCCGTAGACGGCCGACGGCCTGGCCTCTCGGGGGAGCGATCGCAGCGCCGCGATGGTCCGGAGGGCCACCGCGACATGGGTGTCGTGTTTGTCGGCGAGGTTGTGGGTGTAGATCACGTCCGGATGGGCGGCGGCGATCAGGTGAGCCAGTTCGTCGGCGACGCTCGCGTCGGCGGGGTTCTTGACGGCCGAGCTCGGATAGTCCAGAAGAACGGCCGCGCCGTACTCGCCGACATGAGCCGCTTTCTTTTCCTCGATGATGCGGACTGCCTGCATCTGCGAGTCGGTGTAGTCGCCGTACAGGCCTGCCCGCGGGCTTCCCGCCCCATCGGTCACGGTGATGCCCGCGAACCAATGATCATCGCGACCGAAGCATTCGAGAATCCCGTGGTGCGCCATGATCGGGATGTCGTCCTGGTGGGCGCCGATGGCCATGTGTGTCGTTCTGGCGATAGCCTCATCGGTGTCTGTGCCGTCGGGGACATAGATCTGTGCTCCACGTCTGGTCAGGATCATTACGAGCCCCGGTTCGAAATCAGGGGGAGAGACGCAGCTGCCACCGACTGGCCGACTCGCTTCATCTTCTCGTCCGGTACGTGGAGCCGGATCGCCAACTCGGGAAACTCTGCGGTGAGCACGCGTTCGGCGGTTCGGACGATGATCTCACCGCCCATCCCCGAAGTGACTCTGCCGAGGACCAGGACGTGTTCGACGTCGTAGAAATCGGCGTAGTGGGCGACGGCATATCCAAGCCACACTCCGATTGTCTCGTATATCGGAGGGACTCGATCGTCGCCCTCTCGCATCAGATCCTGGATGGCCTCCAATTTCTGCGCCGGCGTAAGGCGGGCGTCGATCGAGATCCCGGCCCTCTCGGCCAGTCGGATGACCCCGGTCTGACAGAGATACTGGACCCCGCACCCGACATCGCCCGACCACTCGTCAGCGGGTGCGCCCGCCTGGTAGTCGATCGGAGCGAAGGCAAGCTCGTTGAGCCAGCGCGTGATGTTGCCGTCGCCCGTCACGTATCCCGCCGCCTCGCTCGAGCCCATTGCGATGCCGAGCACCGCGTTCTGTTCGAGGCTCATCGAACCGGCAAGCGCGGTGACCTCCCCATCGTTGACGACGTTGAGGGGGACATGCCATTCGTCGCGGATCTGCACGAACAGGTTCCCGGCTTCCTTCTCGAACGCTTCCTCGGGGATTCCCCTGAAGAGGGAGGCCGCCCTCACCTGATCGTCGATCCATACTCCTGCGGAGCTGCCGCCTATTGCATCGACTCGGGGAAGGTGCTCGGCGGCTCTGCGGAGCCCTGATGCGATGTGCTCGTAGTGGTAGGCAATGTCGGCTTCATCCCTGGGATGCCAGGGGAACTCGTCCGAGTACACGCACATTCCATCGATCACGGCGCTGATCTTGTAGTCGCTGGCCCCCAGATCGAATCCTATGCGACATCCCTCCAGATGGCGGCCGAGCGGTACTGTCGGTTCGCTTGCGGGAGGCATTTCATCCACGTCGATCACTTCGACCCGGAAGGGCGTGTTGTAGATCTTCGACATGAACTCGAAGTCGAAGGACCGTGCACCGTCCCGGGAATAGACGGAGTCGAGGTGTTCGCCGATGTAGCCGGGCCCGCCGATCAAGAGCCTGCTGGCCCCCCGCTGCCACAGCAAGAACTTCACGAGCCGCTCGGCGTAGTAGAGGCTCTCGGCGCGCTCGTTGGGGGCCGACCCGTCGTGCACGATCGTTTCGTAGGTCGAGAGCGAACCGTCGGGTCTTGCCAGCCCGACCACCAGTCGTGTCGCCGAGCCCGACCGTCGGATCCCGGCGAGACACGACCTATTGAACAACACGGCAGGGAGGAAACCCGGATCCAATGGTGGGGAGATACGAGGTTTGATCAGGAGCTCGGGGGTTGGCGACATCAGAGCACTCCAAGCTGATCGTTGAGCACGGAGGCAGCTGCGCCGAGACGGACCGCTCGGTCTCCGGTTCTTCCGTAGCTGAGATGCAGCTTCCCGGCCACGGCGGGGAGTACGCGTCGTCCGATCTCGCTGTGCAGGCGAGCGAGGAACGGCTTGCCGAGTCCGGCGATCGGTCCGCTGAACACAACTTCGTGGATGTCGAGGATGGCCACAGTCGTCGAGAGCACTACCGCCAGATTGCGGCCGGCTCCGTCGAGCACCTCCTGCACCTCGTCGTTTCCTTCCGCGGCCTGTGCGGCGGCGGCTTTGAGCAGATCGGACGGCGCGGGGGGCGGGTCGAGCAGGAGACCCCTGAGTGTTCTTTGCAGGTACGGCACGGCCGCAACCGTCTCGAGACAACCGGACTTGCCGCAAAAACACGCCGGTCCGTCGGCGTCGACGACGACGTGTCCGATCTCTCCGGCCGCAGAGTCTTCTCCGGTATGGATGCGGCCGTCCATCACGACGCCCGCTCCGATACCGTTTCCGATCTTGATCACAACGAGGTTCTCGGCACGACGACCCCCGAACGAGTACTCGGCGAGGGCGGCGGCACGGCTGTTGTTCAGCACACATATGGGAACGCTGTATCGCTCGGCGAGGAGGTTTCGCAGTGGGACATTGCGCCAGCCGAGGTTGGAGGCTTCGATGATCGTCCCCTCGGCATCAACCACGCCCGGGGTCCCCACGCCAACACCTAGAACGGGCGCCGTCGCCGCCTCGATCAGCTCGTCAACAGTGTCGAAGAGCTGCTGCAGTCCACCCTCCCCCCCTGCGAACGGGAGGGGCGGGGCAGTCAGTTTCGTCTTGGTTCCCTTGAGGTCGAGGACGGAGCCGGTCAATGTGCCGTCGCTCAGATCCACGGAGATCAGGTTCCGTGCTCCGGCCTTCAAGTCGAGCAGCGTAGGTGGCTTGCCACCGGCAGACGGCCCGGTGCCGGTCTCGATCACAAACCCTTCATCGATGAGTTCGGCGATGAGGTGAGATACGGTCGCCGGAGTGAGGCCCGTGGCCCTGGCGATGTCCGCGCGCGTAGTTGTGTGTTCGTTGAAGACGCGCTGTAACACCAGGCGCCTGTTCTGGTTCCGGGTGTCCTGCCTGGTGGCTTTCCGTTGGACTCGAAGTGGAGCGGTGATGGTGGCTGTCCCAGTAAACTATATTCAGTAAACATACTAAGTATTCGAAACCAAGTCAACCCTGGATTTGGACAGAAGAAGAGTGCCGCTCGCAGGCATCCCTGAGTGTGGTGGCACCTGCCGGAACGAGGATTCAGGCAGGTGCCCGGTGTGAGTGATGATGGCTCTCGCCACCGTTCCGGCGGGCCTTGCTCAGGCGTCGTAGGTCCCCGCCGTGGTGTCGCCGCCCCTCCCGGTCCAGTTCGTGTGGAGGAACTCGCCGCGCGGCCTGTCCGTTCGTTCGTAGGTGTGGGCGCCGAAATAGTCGCGCTGAGCCTGGATCAGGTTGGCCGGCAATCGGCCGCTCCGGTAGCCGTCGTAGAAGGCAAGTGCCGAGGAGTAGGCGGGGACGGGAATCCCATGGGAAACGGCGGTGGTCACCACGAGACGCCATCCTTCCTCTGCCTGTGCCAGAGCCGAAGCGAAGAAGTCATCCAGCATCAGGTTGGTGAGATCAGGATCCGATTGATAGGCCGCGATGATGTCGTCGAGGAAGGCCGCCCGGATGATGCAGCCCTCCCTCCAGAGTGAGGCGATTCGGCCGTAATCGAGGTCCCAGCCGTATTCGACTGCAGCAGCCCGAAGAAGCATGAAGCCCTGTGCGTAGGAAACGATCTTCGACGCGTACAGAGCATCCCGGACGGCCTCGACGAAGCGACCCGCGAAGCCGGCATCCGCCACATGGTCGATAACCCGCCTGCTCGAGCCCAGCACGTCCTGTGCGACAACTCGCTCGTCTTTGAGAGCCGAGAGGATGCGGGCGAAGACGGCTTCGGCGACCAGCGTGACGGGCACACCGAGATCGAGGGCGGAAACGGCCGTCCACTTCCCGGTGCCTTTCTGCCCGGCAGTGTCGAGGATCTTGTCGACCAGCGGGTCTCCAACCTCATCCCGATAGGCGAGGATGTCGGCGGTTATGTCGATGAGGTACGAGTCGAGCTGTGCGTTGCCCCAGGCCCGAAATACTGAACTCATCTCGTCGTGGTCCATTCCCAGGCCGGCCTTCATCAGGTGGTAGGCCTCCGCGATCAGCTGCATGTCGCCGTACTCGATGCCGTTGTGGATCATCTTGACGAAGTGCCCTGCTCCGTCCGGCCCCACCCAGTCACAGCACGGTGTCCCGTCGGCGACCTTGGCGGCGACCGATTGGAATATGTCCCTCACCCACGGCCATGCCGCACTGCTCCCGCCCGGCATGATCGAGGGCCCGTGCCGAGCCCCTTCCTCACCTCCGGAGACACCGGTGCCGATGAATCGAAGACCCCGCTCCTCGACGTGGGAAGTCCTCCGAATCGTGTCGGTGAAATGGGAGTTCCCTCCATCGATGATGATGTCGCCTTCGTCGAGCAGCGGGATCAGTTCTTCGATGACCGCATCGATTGCGTCTCCTGCCTTGACCATCAACATGACACGGCGCGGCGCAACCAGTGACCCGGCCAGTTCTTCGAGTGAGTGTGTACCGATCACCTTCGTTCCTGCAGCAGGGCCCGCCAGGAACTCGTCCACCTTCGAAGTGGTGCGGTTGTAGACCGCCACCGTGAAGCCGTGATCGTCCATGTTCAGCACGAGGTTCTGCCCCATCACCGCGAGGCCGATGAGGCCGATATCTGCTGTTGCTGGCATGGTTGGCTCCCTGACTCGGCTTCGTACGGCAGGCTAACTGCATCAAGTACAGTCTCGTCCGTGGAACGTTTCGTGATGGGCATCGACATTGGCGGATCCGGGATCAAGGGTGCGCCTGTTGATCTGGCCGCCGGCGAGCTGGCCGGGCGGCGACATCGGATAGACACTCCCGTCCCGTCGACCCCGGATGCGGTCGTCGGTGTGGTCGCAGAGATCGTATCTTCCTTCGGATATGAAGGACCCGTCGGCTGTACCCTGCCCTCCGTTGTCAAGCACGGCGTTATTTACACGGCGGCCAACATCGACGAGGCGTGGATCGGTGTCGACGGCCGGCAGGAGCTGGAGCGCCGACTTCGCATGCCCGTCGTGTTGTTGAACGACGCAGACGCGGCCGGAATCGCCGAAGCCGCCTACGGAGCGGCGAGGGACGTGCCGGGCTTGGTTTGCCTCCTCACTCTCGGGACCGGCATCGGCAGCGCGGTGTTCTTCGATGGTGTGCTTGTTCCGAACACCGAGTTCGGTCACCTCCAGTTCAAGGGTGGCGATGCGGAGGACTATGCGTCGGCCAGGACTCGCAAGGATGAAGCGCTTTCGTGGGCAGACTGGGGTGCGCGGGTCGGTGAATATCTCCGCTACGTGGAGCGGGTCGTGTCTCCGGATCTCTTCATCCTCGGCGGTGGTGTGAGCAGGCGGCTCGATAAGTTCGAGCGGTACCTCGAATGCTCCACGCCGATTGTGCCCGCCGAACTGCGCAACGACGCAGGGATAGTGGGCGCGGCGCTGGCGGCAACCAGCCTCTAACGTCCCAGCCGCGCGGCCCGGACTCTTCCCTGCAGCCGCCGGCCGGCGGGCACCCATTCGTGATCCACGACTCGCTGACCCTTCTTACACACTTCTTACCTCTACACAACAGCCGTCTGATCTCCCACGCCGATGCTGTGGGCACACGGACACGGAAGGAGTGCAGTGAAACCAGTCCTGGCCCTGATAACAGTCGCAGCGCTCACCGCCTGCAGTGCGGCAGACCGGTGGGCTGGGCCCGGGGTCGACGAGTCGGCGGCGGCCGTCCGGGCCTCGATCGATATCCCGGACGGACCCTTTGCGGAGACCGTCACGACCATCCCGAACCCGGCGGCGGACACTGTGCCGGAGCCGGTAGCGCCCGCCGAGACCACGACCGCTCCGGTGGCGGCGCCGCCATCAACCACCACCACGACAACCGTTCCCGAGATTGATCTTGATCTCTCTGAGCTCGACGAGTTGGTAGGCGAGCTCGACCGACTTCTCGGCGATCTCGGTGCGGCAATGAATCAGACGGAAGGAGAATTCACGCCATGAAGACACTCTCGGTAACGCTGGTAGCGCTGCTCATCGTGAGTCTGGTGCCTGCTGGTGCCGTCGCCCTGGAAACACCGGCCGGGCCGGAGGCAGCCGGTGAGCGAACCATTGAGAAACTGAAAGATCGCGCAGAGCAGGCCGTGGAGAGGCGGCTCGACACTATCGACAGGGTGATCCGCGCCCTCCAGGGTGCCGGGCATCTCACCGACGACCATGAGCGAATCTTGCTCGGGGAACTGGAAGCAGCCGCCGACGGTCTGTCCGCGCTCGGCCGCGAGATAGAAGCGGCCGAAACGATCGCGGAGTTGCGGAACCTCATCCCGTTGATATTCGAGGACTACCGCATATACGCGCTCGTCGTCCCGAAAGCGCATCTGGTCGTGGTGGCCGACACGGTCGGCGCGGTGGTCGATCGGGTCGAGATCGTTGCCGGGTCGCTGCAGGATGCGATCGACCGCCTGAACGGCGCCGGGTACGACACCGCGGAGGCCGAAGAGGCCCTGGCCGGGATGGTCGAGTCGCTGCGGCAAGCAGACTCGTTGGCAAGTGCCGTGCCCGACTCCGTGTTGCCCCTTCTGCCTGCCGACTGGCCGGACCCTGCTCGAGGGATTCTCGAGGGTGCCCAGGCGGACTTGCGGTCGGCGCGCGAGCAACTGGCTTCTGCGGTCCGTTCGGCCCACCAGGTGGGAAGGATCCTGACGGACCTCCTCAAAGGGGGATAGGCGATGCGCCGCCCGACCTGCCCATCGCGCTACTCGGAGTGCTCGTCCTTCACGGTCCAGTCGGCAAACTGAGCCGCCATATCGCCCCGCAAGCGGGCATCCACCAGGGTGCCCGCTTCGGTGTGCGACTCGTCCAGCACGGCCCCGCTTCTGTGCAACAACGCCATCAGGTCTCCGCGGTCGTAGGGGATCTCGAGAGAAACCCGGTAGTCGGTGGAGGTGAGGGTGTGCTCGATCACCTCGAGTAATTGCGGCAGTCCCTCGCCGTCGCGAGCAGAGATCGCAACACCCTCATGCATGGCGACGAGCCGGTCGATCGCCGTGGAGTCGGCCTGGTCCCGCTTGTTGATGACGAACAGTTCGGGAACCTGCTCCGCACCGATCTCTCCCAGCACGGCCCGGACGGCTGCTATCTGCGCGTCGGCATCGGGATCGGACCCGTCGACCACATGTAGGAGCAGGTCGGCGTTGTGCACTTCGTCGAGGGTCGACTGGAACGCCTCCACGAGCTGGTGGGGGAGGTCCCTGATGAATCCGACGGTGTCGGAGAACAGTGCCGGAGTTCCCCCCGGCAGCTCGGTTCTTCGCACCGATGAATCGAGGGTTGAGAAGAGCTGATCCTCCACGAGAACGTCGGCGTTCGTTATCTGATTGAGAAGGGTCGACTTGCCGGCATTGGTGTATCCCACGAGCGCGACCAGGGGCAGCTCGGATCGAACCCTTGCCTTGCGCTGAGTCTGGCGGGTAGCGGAGACTTCCTTCAGCTCTCGCTTCAGTCGTGCGATCCGCTGGAGGATCCGGCGCCGATCGGTCTCGAGTTTCGTTTCACCCGGGCCGCGTGTGCCGATTCCGCCGGCCTGACGGCTGAGCTGGACACCCTTTCCTCGCAAGCGCGGGAGGTAATACTGGAGCAGCGCGAGCTCCACCTGGAGCATCCCAGCCCGGCTGGTTGCGTGTTGGGCGAAGATATCGAGGATCACCGCCTGGCGGTCGACGACGTCGCATTCGAAAAGGTTCTGAAGGTTGCGTTGCTGCGCCGGACTGAGCGAGTTGTCGAACACAACGACGTCGATGTCGAGTGTGTTGCTGAGCTCCACGGCGCGCTCGGCCTGGCCTCTACCGATGAGCAGCGCCGGTTCCAGCTCCGAACGGACGAGCAACTCGCTGAAGACCGGGTCTGAGCCTGCCGTGGTCGTCAACCGCCCGAGCTCGGCGAGTGAACGGTTGGCAGACTCGCCGGCGGCGGATGAGGTGGCAACTCCGATCAGGTAGGCCCGCTGCCGTTGAACCTCTAGATCCGTGACCGTTGCGGTGAGCCGGCGCCCGCCCCTGCCCGTCGTCACAGGTAGTGGCCGTTCTCGGAGTGTTTCTCGTCGGCCTGCTGCTCGGCGATGATCTGAGATTCGCGGACGGCCACCACGACTTCACCGGTTGCCGGCCACAGGAAACGCCAGGCCCCGGAGGGAACCGCCCAGAACTGGAGTCCCGAATCGACGTCGACGAGAGCCAGGGCGTCGTTCGATTTCTCCGATCCGGCCGGAACCAGGAGTCCCGAGCGCGTTGCGGATTCCTCCAGCAGATGTCCGACTCGCCAGCCGGACATCACCTTGTAGCCGTTGTCGTGACTTCTCGTCATTACCCCATGGTGCCATTCATGAAGGCTTAATGGAACTCGGTTATCTGTGCGTTGGGCGGCGCGGCAAGGGGTTGGCCGCCGGCAGCTTCTGACCCGGGCGATCCGCAGCTACGGGCCATCTGCCAACGGCAAGGGGTCAAAGGCCATTGCACGGCTCCCACAGGTGCACATATGCTCGGATCATCGCTACGTAGGACCGGGTCATGTTGACAACCAACGAGCTGCAGGTCTTCATTGCCGCCGCCGAAACTGAGAACTTCTCGGAAGCCGGGCGCCGGCTGGGTGTGTCTCAGCCGGCGATAAGCATGCAGATCAAAGCGCTGGAGGAGCGCCTCGGTTTGCAGCTCTTCGAGCGCGCCGGCCGTCACATCTCCCTGTCGGAGGCCGGACGGACACTGATGCCGATGGCCCGTGAGACGATCGACCGGGTTATCGGGATCGAGGAAACGATGGCGTCTCTCCAAGGCGACGTGGTCGGTCTTCTCAAGCTGGCGTGCAGCACGACTGCGGGGAAGTACGTTCTCCCTGCTCTGCTGTCCGGCCTGATGGCCCGTCATCCCGAGGTGGAGGTCGTCTGTCAGGTGACCCAGAGGGCGGCCGCCCTGGATACGCTGCGCCGCGGCGACGCACACATTGCTCTGAGCAGCCTGCGGTTGCCTTTCAGGGATGTGGAGTACCGTCCGTTCCTGACCGACAGCATCGTGCTCGTGGTTCCTCCTCAACATCGGTGGGCGAACCTGTCGGAACCGATCCTTCCCGAGGATCTGCTCAAGGAGCACTTCATCGTGCGCGAGTCGACTTCGGGCACGCTCGACGCGCTGCGGCAGGGACTCGAATGGCACGACCTGAGCCTCGATCACCTGCACAAAGTGATGACCCTCGGAAATGCCGAAGCTATTCGAATGGCGGTCCAGGAAGGCATCGGGATAGCGTTCGTGTCGGCGATGGTCGCGCTCGAAGCTGTTGAGATGGGCAAGCTATCCGTTGTTGAGGTCGAAGGCCTGGAGCTCGAGAAGACCGTATACATGGCGCGCGACACAGACCGGCCGGCAACGCGGGCGCAGGCGGCGTTCTGGGACTGGGCATTCGACCCCGCCAACGAGAAGATCCGTGAGCGGCCGACACTGCGAGCTGGCGAACGGCAGGGCGGCCTCCAGCCGCAGCCGCCGGCTGATAGCTAGAGGCCCGCCCATCGCGGAGGCGGACGGGAATCGAACCCGCCAGGCGGCTTTCACCGCCTCAACGGTTTTGAAGACCGTGGAGCCCACCAGGCGCTCGGTCGCCTCCGGGGGTGAGGGTAGCCGTCTTCATGGGTGAACCATCCGGTGCAGTAATGTGATTGTTGAGCCCATGCCGGAATATCTCTCCCTTGGTGATTTGATGCAGCGTCGTCGTGCGGCGCTTGGTTTGACACAGGCGCGCCTTGCCGAGCTGGTCGGCCGGTCACCGTCGACCATCCGGAGCTGGGAGCGGGATCGCTCGGTTCCAGCGGAGCCCTCGGCTTATGCGGCTCTCTCCGCCGTGCTCGGATTGACCGATGAAGAGATCGAATCTGCCATCAGCGGTGGGCGATCTCAGACCCCCGCACCGGACGCCACGGATCTCGAAGGGTCTCTGCCCGGCGATCCGGATCCCACAGGGGCTTCAATCGAACCGCCGCCGGCCGGAGGAAGTCCGGAGCTCGAAGCAGATCGAGGCGACCGCCCTGCGGATGGCCGGCCACTTGCGGCGAGGTCCGGCGAGACGGGTTCGACGCCGGCACCGAGCGGTTCGCCGGGAGGGGATCGACGAGACCCACCGGAAGCCGGGCCGGCCACCCCTGCCTCCCGGGCCGATGAAACCGTGCGAACAGAGGCGGCGCCCCCCGAACCGGCTGTCTCCCGGGCGGTATCCAGATTGCCCAGAGTTCCCTCCTATCTCGACGATCCCGCCGAGGTGCGCACGTACCGGGCGCGAACGATCCTGACCGCCGTCCTCCTGGTGCTCATGCTCATGGTTCTCGTCTGGGCCTTCGGCGAGGCCCGCGAGGCCCTCGGATCGCTGTTCGGCGACCAGGCCCTCTGACCACAGCCGGGTAACACCCCCAGCTCCAGCCCGATCGGTTTCCGACGGATCGTGCTCCTGGTCGAGACGCGGTCTCGGGGAACCGGCAACAAGGAAGCGGGCTCCCGGAGGAGCCCGCTTCACATCGAAGAGCCAGAGATACTTCATTCGCCACGAGAGGACCAGCTCGCGGATCCCTTAGCCCCGGTGGTCCGGGTTGGTGTCGCTACCGGTAGCGAGACGAATGCCCCGCCCAAGCGGCACCGATGGCCGCTTAGCGCCCGGCCACCTCCAGAGTCCTACATAAACCTTCTAACAAGTCGGACCACCTCCTTTCTCTGGTAGAAGAGATGCTGCCACAGATCGCGCGATTGCGCTACGACTTTTCTCGAAGAGGCACCGGAGCCGGGAGTTCAGAGTTCGGCGTTCAAGGCCTCGTCGAGATCCTCCAGCAAGTCGTCTACGTGTTCGATGCCGACCGACAGGCGGATCAAGTCAGGAGGGACCTCCAGGGCGGTGCCGTCCACCGATGCATGGGTCATGGAGGCGGGGACTTCGATGAGCGACTCCACGCCCCCGAGACTCTCCGCCAGGAAGAAGAGCTTCGTTGCAGTGGCAACACGGTTGGCCGCCTCGATACCGCCGTGCGGCCGGAAAGAGATCATCCCTCCCCCGGTGAGCATCTGCCGGGCGGCAAGGTCTCTTTGAGGGTGGGATTGAAGGCCCGGATAGTGGACGGCCGCCACTGAAGGGTGAGCCTGCAGGAACTCGGCGATCCGCAGGGCGTTCTCCGAGTGTCGTTGCATCCTCACCGCAAGAGTCTTCAGTCCGCGCAACACGAGCCAGCTGTCGAACGGACCCGCAACCGGCCCGGCGGCATTGATCAGGTACTCGAACCTCGCAAAGCAATCCGGATCCTTGGTCACGAGCGCTCCGCCGACGACATCCGAATGGCCGCCGAGATACTTGGTCGTCGAGTGCAGCACCACGTCCGCGCCCAGCGCGAGAGGTTGCTGCAGGAACGGCGTGGCGAAAGTGTTGTCGACCACGAACAGCGTGCCGGCTTCCTTGGAGATTTCTGCAACCGCCGCGATGTCCACCAGTCGGAGCATCGGGTTCGTCGGCGTCTCCGCCCATATCACCCGAGTGTTCGGGCGCACGGCCGTTCTCACGAGTCGTTGATCCGTCATGTCGACGGCGGACCACTCCACGCCTTGCTCGGCGAGAACTCGGGCGAAGAACCGGAAGGTACCCCCGTAGGCATCATTCGGCAGCAGAACATGATCACCGGGTTTCAGGGTGTAGCCGATGATCGAAGTGGCCCCCATGCCGGAGGACGTGGCAACGGCGCCCCCGGCCGACCCCTCTCGGACTCCCTCGAGTGCGGCCAGCGCGATCTCAAGCGCCCGCCTCGTAGGGTTACCCGTACGGGAATACTCGTATCCGAGGTGGACGCCCGGGGACTCCTGGGCGTAGGTGGAGGTTGCGTAGATGGGTACGACGACGGCTCCGGTGGTCGGGTCCGGCTCTTGTCCTGCGTGTATAGCTTCGGTTTCAAATCGCATCAATCCACCTCGAATCCGTTTGCCTGCATCCAATCGTCGTTGAAGACCTTCGACAGGTAGCCCCGACCCGAGTCCGGCAGGATCACAACCACGAGTCTGGCCGGATGTTCGGCGGCCAGCTGCATCGCCCCGTAGACGGCCATTCCGCCGGAACCCCCGACCAGCAGGCCCTCCTCACGAGCCAGGCGGCGCGTCGTCGAGAACGATTGAGCATCCGAGACCATTCTGTACCCGTCTACTACTTCGGGGTCCAAGGTATCCGGCCAGAAGTCCTCACCGACCCCCTCGACCGCGTACTGGTGAACCGCATCGTCCGCAGGCGCGGTGAAGACCGAACCCTCCGGGTCGATACCGATGACGAGAACCTCCGGGTTCATCTCCTTCAGGAAGCGTCCTGCTCCGGTGATCGTCCCGCCGGTTCCGACGCCGGCGGCGAGGATGCCGACCAGACCGTCCGTCTGGTCCCAGATCTCCGGACCGGTGGTCCGGTAGTGGGCCGCGGGGTTGGCGGGGTTCTCGTACTGATTGGGGGAGTAGGCACCGGGGATCTCTTCTGCGAGTCGGCGGGCCACGCCGTAATAGGAGGCAGGGTCGTTTGGGAGGAGCTCGGTTGGGGTCTCGATGACCTCGACGCCGTAGGCTCGCAGCAGATCCTGCTTCTCTTTCGAGACCTTGTCGGGGACGGTGCAAATGACTCTGTAGCCGCGGACGGCGCCGACGATGGCGAGGCCGACTCCGGTGTTGCCCGAGGTGGGTTCGACGATCGTCCCACCCTTGGTCAACAGCCCCAGTTCCTCGGCGCGATCGATCATCGAGACGGCGATCCGTTCTTTGATAGATCCACCGGGGTTCATGTACTCGACCTTGGCAACGAGGTTGCCCGGTGGGTGGATTCGGGAGAGCCGGACAAGCGGGGTTCGGCCGATGGCGGAGAGTGCGTTGTCGGATATCACCCGGGCAGTGTATTGCCGGATGTGTTTTCCGGGCCTTCACCGTGCCACCGGGCTTGCCGCACCGGAAGGTTGGCGAGATGCTCGGTCCTGTCTTGCGATCTCTTGCGGTCCCGCCAGGATCGCGCAGGCACCGCCAGGCAGATGAGCAACCCGGCCGCCAGAGAGAGGCCGCCCATGAACTCGACGAAGGCGGCCAGGTCGTCGGCGATTGCGTAGTTGTTGAATGCGGTCGGTCCGAGCAGGAAGGCCCAGTCGTGGTCACCGCCGATGAGTTGCAGCCGCTCGTACGGTGCGTCGGCGATGTAGACGCTCGCGTCCCACGCGGAGGTACCGGTCCAGGCCAGCATGAGGCCGCCGGCTACCCGATCCTTTCGCCACCACAGGAAGTAGACCGCCAGCCCCGCCGGGACGGCGATCTGGGTGATCGAGCCAAGCGCAGCCGTGAGTATCTCGGAGACGGGAAAGACGTAGCCGACCAGATGGCCGAGTTCGTGGAATCCGAGATCGACGAAGCCGAGCAGTGGAACACGGGTCTCGAGCACAAACGGGAAGAGAGCCATCACGAGGATGAACGAAGATGCGGCCAAGGGACGCCAGAGGGTTCTCCAGTCGGTCACGAAAGGTATATCGGCAAGTTCGGTCGGCCTGTTGAGTTTCTATCCGCGTATAGGGGTGACGGGCATTTCGCGACGCCAGACTGGCTACCCTCCCCATATGTCACGCCTCGCCAAGTTCGCATGGGCCACGCTGGTCGTGAACGTGGCGGTTGTCATCTACGGGGCCTTTGTGCGCGCAAGCGGATCGGGCGCCGGATGCGGGCCCTCTTGGCCCACCTGCGACGGCGAGATCATCCCGGGAGGTCTCGACGGTGCGCGCGCCGTCGAGTTCACGCATCGGGTGACGAGTGCTCTGGCGGCTCTCATGGTCGCAGTTGTCGCCATCTGGGTGCTCCGAACTTTCGAGAAGGGGCAGCAGATCCGAACGGCAGCCTGGTTGTCTGGGATCTTCATCATTTCGGAGTCGCTGGTCGGTGCCGTTCTCGTGCTGGCCGAATGGGTGGCCGACGATGCTTCCGCGGCCCGCACGGTGATGGTTCCCGTCCATCTCGTCAATACGTTTGTGCTGCTCGGTTCGCTGGCGTTGCTGGCCTGGTGGGCTTCCGGACGCGGCCCTGTTCGAGTGGCAGGTGCTCGCGGATTCGTTTGGTACTTCTCCGCTTCGGTGCTGGGGATGATCGTCGTTTCGGCGACGGGTGGCGTCACTGCTCTGGCGGACACCTTGTTCCCGCTGGAGTCGGTCGGGGAAGGTCTATCGAGTGCGACTGCGGACGCCGAGCACTTCTTGACCAGATTGCGGGTCATCCATCCGGTCGCGGCCATCGCAATAGGAGCCTTCACCGCCTGGATGGCCTGGACGTTCGGCGCCGGAGCGGAGAAACGGCTGACTCAGCGCCTGGCCGTTGCCATCGTGGGCATCGTGGTGGTGCAGTTCTTCGCCGGCATGACGAATATCGTGCTGGGAACGCCCGTGTGGCTGCAGCTCATTCATCTCGCGCTGGCGGACCTGCTGTGGCTGGGTCTGGTCTTCTTCGGAGCCTCGACGCTGGAAACGGAACCCGTCCCCGTCTGAGTTTTCTCAGCAATGCTGTGGTTGCTGGAGAACATCAGTATTGCTGAGAAAACTCAGCGGAGCTGGGAGCGGAGGGCCACCGGGTCCGACACCGGCAGCTTGCAGGCGAACCCTTCGCACACATAGGCGAGTGTTCCGCCGTTCTGCGCTCTGTTGGCGAGCAGCGGGACGATCGCGCCGTCGGCATTTGCACGATCCAGCGCGATGATCAGCTCGGGCCGGAAAGCCTCCCAGACGACCTGGTGGAGAGCCCCGGCGTCGGGGCCAACGATGGCGACCTCCCGCGGACCGATATCGAGAGAAGTGAGAACCGAGAGCAAGTGGCCGACGGCGCTCGGGTATTGCTCGACGAGCGCGGCACTGTCGCGAAGCGCCCTCTCCGCGGCCAGGCGGAGTTCCGAATCGCCCGTATACAGCGACAGCCACAGCAGCGCCTCGGCGGCGAGTGAAGTTCCAGACGGGAGTGGATTGTCCATCTGGTCCATCGGTCGTGTGATCAGTTCCTCGGCGTCCGCTCCCGTCGAGTAGAGGCTGCCGCCGTCGGTGAACAGCTCCAGCATCGTTCGGGTGAGCCGCTCCGCTTCGGTGTACCACTCCACCTCACCGGTCGCCTGGTAGAGGGTGAACAACCCGACCGCGTAGCCCGCGTAGTCGTCGAGGAAACCCAGGATCTTGGCGGTGCCTTGCCCCCAGGACCGCAGCAGCCTCCCGTCGTCCGTTCGCAGATTGTCCAGAACGAATCGTGCATTCCGTCTTGCCCTCTCGAGCAAGCGCTCGTCTCCCAGGATCACTCCCGCCTCGGCGAAGGCTCGCAGGGCGAGGCCATTCCAAGCTGTGATGATCTTGTCGTCGAGGCCGGGCCTCACACGGTTTGAGCGTTGGTGCAGCAATGCTTCCTTCGCTCGGTCGAGGATGTCAACGACGTCCTCGACCGGCATGTCGAACCGGCCGGCCAACTCGTCGGGAGCGACCGCCTCGTGGAGGTGATTGGCCCCCTCGAAATTCCCCGACCCGGTCACTCCGAAGTGGGCGCCTGCCACTTCTGCGCCGGTTCCGACCAGCAGGTCAAACTCTTCCTTCGCCCAGGTGTAGAACTTGCCTTCTGCTCCTTCGGAGTCGGCATCCTCGGCCGAGAAGAAGCCGCCGTCCGGATGAGACAAATCGCGGAGCAGGTAGTCGAGGGTCTCGACGGCTATGTCGCGAAACCCGGATCTGCCGGTCACCTGCCAGGCCCGGAGATAGAGACGGGCCAGCTGGGCATTGTCGTAGAGCATCTTCTCGAAGTGGGGAATGAGCCAATCCGCATCTACCGAGTAGCGGGCGAACCCGCCCCCCACATGGTCGCGGATACCGCCGGATGCCATCCGCGCCAGAGTTGCCTCGACCATATCTTGCGCTCTCGGTGCCCAGGGCTGTCCGGCGGCACGCAAGAGGAACTCGAGAACCGGCTGCTGGGGGAATTTCGGAGCACCACCGAATCCGCCTCGCCGATGGTCGAAGGATGCCTCGATCCGGAGATATGCGGCGGCCAGGGCGTCCCGGCCGGGGACCGCGTCGGCCACCGGCAGCCGGCGGGCGACGGCCGAGGTGAGGTGATCGGCCTGATCTTCGACGCCGTCTCGCCGCTCCGACCAGGCCTCTGCCACAGACGTCAAGACCCGGCGGAACGACGGAAGGCCGTGGCGGTCATCCGGTGGGAAGTATGTGCCGGCAAAGAAAGGCTTCCCCGCGGGTGTCAGCCAGACTGTCATGGGCCAGCCTCCGCGGCCGGTCGTCGCCTGGACGGCACTCATGTAGATGCCGTCTACGTCGGGCCGTTCCTCACGATCCACCTTCACATTGACGAACAACTCGTTCATGACCGCGGCTGTTTGCGGATCCTCGAAGGACTCGTGTGCCATGACGTGGCACCAATGGCATGCCGAGTAGCCGACCGACAGAAGGATGGGCCTGTCCTCGACCCGGGCTCGCTCGAAAGCCGCTTCTCCCCAGGGGTACCAGTCGACGGGGTTGTCTTGATGCTGGCGCAGATACGGGGATGTTTCGTCGGCGAGGCGGTTCGGCATGGCGGCCACCGTAGCGAAGCCGTGGATTTGTGTTTCCGGCTGAGTCCTAGCCGAGCTGTTCGCGCCAGGCGTAGCGAGGCTCGTAGCCCAGCAATGCCCGTGCTTTGGCGATCGACAAAAGGGTTTCGGATCCCTCGACCGGCCGGGTAACGGGAACGTTCGGGAAGACTTGCTCCATCAGTTCCATGCTCGGGCGAACCATGCACGTATCTGCTGCCGCGATCAGGAAGTTGTCCGCCGAGTCGAGTTCCGACTCGAGTGCGAGCCGAGCTGCCTGAGCGACGTCGCGCGCGTCGACGTACCCCCAGAGGTTCCAGCTGCGGATAGTCGGGTCGTCCTGCCACCCCTGGAACCGTTGGTAATCATGCGGCTCCATGATGTTCGAGATTCGAAGTCCCAGGTAGGGGATTCCGTGCCACCGGTTGAACTGGCCGGCAATGACCTCCCCCGCCAGTTTGGAGAGGGCGTAATGGAACTCGGGCAGTCGCGGGTGCTGTTCATCGATCGGGGCGTACTCCGGGTCGCGTCGTTTGAACGGGATGCCGATCAGAGTCTCCGACGAAGCCCAGACGACCTTTTCCAATCCGAGCGTTGCTGCTGCCGAAAAGACGTTGTACGTGCTCATCAAGTTGATGCGGAAGGTCTCGCCGTCGGGTAGTACGTTCGGTGCGGGAACAGCCGCGAGGTGGACAACGGCGTCCACGGCAGACAGGACCTCGATCGTCTGTCCGAGATCCGTCAGGTCGGCGATCAGCGCCGGTTCGTCCGGATCCCGCGACGCGGCGATGTCGATGTCGATCACGTCGTATCCGTGTTCACGCAGTTCGGCGACGCAGGCGCGTCCGGCTTTGCCACTTCCACCGGTCACGGCGATCTTCCGCACTTCTGCTCTCTTCCTCTGGATATGTCGACTCTACGGCGTCGTTCGCCCCGGTGAGCCTCGATCCGAGCCGGGCCGCTGCCGGGCGGCGTAGCATCGGGACCATGTTGCGATTCGATCATGCGATCTTGACGGTCGCCGACCTCGATGGCGCCGCGCAACGGTTGCTCGATGAGCACGGGCTCGACTCGGTGCCCGGTGGTCGTCACGCCGGCCACGGCACTGCGAATCGACTTGTTCCACTCGGTCACGACTACGTCGAGCTGGTGGCGGTGGTGGACCCGACCGAGGCGGCGGAGAGCCCGTTCGGTCGGTGGGTCGGGATGCACGCCGTCGGTGACCGTCCGGCCGGAATCTGCCTCCGCACGACCGACATCGTCGGCCTCGGTCGACGCCTCGACCTGGCGCCGGTGCGGATGTCGAGGGTGCGACCGGATGGAGTCGAACTCAGCTGGCGGCTCCTTGGGCTGGAGGTGGCACTTGGTGCGGGCCTGCCGTTCTTCATCGAATGGGACGTGCATCCGGGGGATTATCCGGGGAGATCGGGCGCAGCTCACCTCGTCAATCCCCGGGGGATTTCTTGGGTCGAGCTCGGCGGAGACGCCGAGCGTCTCGACGGCTGGCTGGGTGCGCACGACCTGGATCTGAGGATCGTCGACGGATCTCCCGGCGTGCATCGGGTTGGGATCGATACCGACGCCGGCGTAGTCGTCCTCTGACCGACTTGCACCGCTCATCCTGCCGTACCGTATGGGAATTGGTGGATGACCAGGGGAAATGCTGAACTCGATCGATCGGAGAGCCCTCAAAGAAAGGGGGTTCACAAGACGGGCGATGTATGTCATAGTGCAGCCTGATAGCGGTCAGAGTCACACAACACTCGCCGCCCGATGGAGGACACCCCCAACATGCCCCCTGCCGAAAAGACGCGTCCAGCGCGAACAAAAGCAGCAGATGCTCGAGCCAAGCGCGAGCGTGACCGTGCAAGCAAACTGACGGATGAACGAGGACGGCTCACCACCGATCTCGTCAGCCAGTATCTCACCGCAATTGGCGAATACGACCTGCTCACGGCCGAGCAGGAAGTCGAGCTGGCGCAGCGGATCGAAACCGGCGAAGACGCGTCCGTCAAGCTCGAGAACAAAGAGTTCAAAGGTAAGAAGGAAGAGCTCGAACTCCGCCGCAAGTCCCGCAAGGGCAAAGAGGCAAAAGATGCCTTCCTCACTGCCAACCTCCGCCTGGTGGTGGCCAATGCCCGCCGGTATGCCAACACGTCCGGAATCGACTTCCTCGATCTGATCCAGGAAGGCAATCTTGGTCTCATCCGTGCAGTCGAGAAGTTCGACTGGCGAAAGGGCTTCAAGTTCTCCACGTACGCCACCTGGTGGATCAGGCAGGCGATAACGCGGGCCATCGCCGACAAGTCCAGGACCGTTCGTATCCCCGTGCATCTGCACGACACGCTGGCGGCCGTGCGCGCCGCTCAGGCCAGCCTGAAGGCCGAGCTGGGCCGTGACCCCAAGCCAGAAGAGATCGCCGAAGAGGCGGGCGTGACCGTCGACAAGGTCGAGCTGGCCCTCGGCGTCGCCGACACGGTCTCGCTCGAACAGCCGGTCGGTGAGGACGGCGCGCAGCTCGGCGACTTCATCGAAGACGAGGATGCCGCTGATCCTGTGCAAATCACCGAAGAGATGGACGTCGCCAACAGCCTGCGACGCTCGATCGAGCGGCTCCCCGACCGGGAGGGTCGCATTCTCGCTCTCCGGTACGGCTTCTACGATGGAGTCCCCCGGACGCTCGAAGAGATCGGTGAGGAGTTCAATCTCACCCGGGAGCGGATCCGTCAGCTCGAGAAGCTGGCACTGTGCCGTCTTCGCCATCCTTCGTTCGGAATCCGCGAACAGGATCTCGTCTAGTCGCGAGTCGCGAGTTACTCGTGGCGAGTCTCAGCATCAAAGAGGAGCGGGTCACCGGCCCGCTCCTCTTCTCTTGGACGTGACGCCTCTCCCGGGGAGATGGATAGCCTGATCGACGCGTGAGGCGCCCCCTCAATCGGCCGACCGGCGGTACCGGGGTTCTAGTTCATCGCTAGCCTCAGTGGAGAAGGAGGCGCGCTGTGAAACTGGCAGATCTCATCTCGACCCCGCCGGAGATGTGCGGGTCCGACATCACGATGGCCCAAGCTGCAGCGGAGATGGTGTCCGCGGGTGTCGGGTCGATGGGCGTCATCGACGAAGGCAAGTTCGCCGGCATAGTCACCGAACGCGATGTCCTCGAAGCGGTTGCCAAGGGGCTCGACGTCGATTCAGAGCCGGTCCGTTGTTGCATGACGCGCAGCCCGGATGTCTTCTCCCCAGACACCGATGTCTATCAGGCGGCCGAGTACCTGCTGGAGACCGGCTATCGGCATCTACCGGTGGTCGAGGACGAACTTGTGGGCATTCTGAGCATCCGCGACGTGTTGGTCGGTATCGTCGACCCCGGCCGGATTGTCGAGCCGCGATGAAGACGGAACCTTCCGCGCCATCTAGGGTGGCCGGTGAGAGGGAGGTCGTGCTGTGAAACTCCACGGACTCGTTGGTGGTCGCGCCGAAGTGTGCGGCCCGGAAACAACCTTGCGGGACGCGGCGGAAGCGATGCTCGACGCGGGCGTCGGGTCCATCGCGGTCATCGACGGCCCCCGGCTCACCGGAATCCTGACCGAGCGGGACCTGCTGCGCGCAACCGCCGACGGAGCGAACCCGGACGACGAACTCGTGCGCGACTGGATGACGGTCGACCCCGACGTGACTTCGCCGGAGAGCGAGGTCCGGGATGCCGCCAAATGGATGCTCGAGATCGGCTATCGCCATCTTCCGGTCATGGAAGACAACGAGCTCCTGGGAATCGTCTCGATCAAGGACCTGCTCTGGGTGCTGCTGTCCGACAAAGAGTGACCGGCTGAGGGCGATCTCTCCGCCGGCGCTCCCGTCGAGGTCTACTCGCGATCAGTCACCGACCGGGATCCACACCACCGCGACCTCGTCGACGACGATGTCGGTCTTCTCCAGGCCGATCTCGACCGTCTCGAGCCTTCCGGCGGAGACATCCCATTTGTCGGTGATCTCCAGAACGTCGTTGGTCAGTTCGTCTTCGATGGCTTCGAGTTCCGAGTACTTGTCTCCCATCGTCTGCTCCGCAGTGCGCAGGCGTTCCTGGGTCCTTGCCGTCTCCGAACGGCGCCGGGCGGCGCGGCTGATGCCGCCTGAGCGGCCCCGGCCTCCCAGGAAGACCGAAAGCAGATCCCCGGCGCCCGAGAGCAACTCGCTCTGACGGCGACCCTGAACATCGGACTCGAGTTCGCGCACCCGCCGTTCGGCCGTCAGCAGCTGGTCCTTGACCCGCTTTATCCTGGTTTCATACCGGTCCTTCAGCTTGGCGATCGCCGCGTCGGCAGCATCCTCTCCGGCGGCACGACACCGTTCGGCGAAAGACTCGCGTGTTTCCCCGACACGGGAGTAGAGCTTCAGCTCCGGGTTCTTGAATACTTCGACGCTGCGGTTCCGCAGCAGGTAGTTCTTCAAGTCGGCTGAAACGGAAGTGAAGTACGAGGCTTTGTCGAGCGACGCGTTCGGAAGGATGTAGGTTGCATCCTCAGGCCCTTCCGCACGAAAATCCCGCTCGTCGTAGTCGACCGCGGTGGCCGTCGACGGGTCGAACCGGTCGCTCAGCGGGAAGAAGATCGCCTCCCACTCCTCGTCGTGGTTCACATCGGCGTACTGGTCGTCGTAGGTGAGGTGCACTCTGGCGACGATCCCCGCTTCGTAGCGTTGAGAGGTCGGTGTGGCGCCGATCTCTCCGGCCCAGGGAGCGGCCGGATCCAGGTGGTAGACGGGGATCCGCGGCGCAACCTCCGGCGTGAGGACGGTTTCGTCCTCGGTGATGGGGGCGGCGGCGGGCTCCCCCGACGGTGCGGCTGCAGGC
Organism: Acidimicrobiia bacterium; assembly: GCA_035471805.1. NCBI lineage: Bacteria > Bacillati > Actinomycetota > Acidimicrobiia > Acidimicrobiia bacterium. The sequence goes on from DATIPS010000031.1 coordinate 115,952, forward strand.
GGTTCGTATTCCGGAGCGTCCTTCATCAGGCCGGCGACCTGGTCCCGGGTGAGAGGTCCCGCCAGATACGACATTGCCCAGCGGGTCGTGAAGACCAACGGCACAGCGGCCCGGGTGCTGTGCAGGACGAACTCCCTCTTGCCCAGATCCGAGATCAACTTGTCGAACAGGGGCACATCTACCGCACCCGATGCCGACTTGAGGCCCTCGACGATGCGGGCCTTGTCCCGCTCGGTCTGCAGGCGGCCGATCATCCACGTGCCGGCATTCGACATCGCCTTGTAGTCGAGGTCCACCGGATTCTGGGTGGACAGGAGCATGCCGACACCGTGCGCCCTGGCTTGTTTGAGGATCGTGAGGATCGGCTTCTTGGAGGGCGGTTCGGCCGTCGGGGGAGCGAACCCGAACACCTCGTCCATGTAGATCATCGCCCGCAGGTCGGACGTTCCGGCCTGGGTGCGCATCCAGGTGACGACCTTCGATAGCAGCAGGGTCACTACGAACTGTCGCTCGGTCTCCGACAGGTGGGCGAGGTAGAGGACCGAGGCCTTCGGGCGACCGTCGGTCTCATGGAGCAGCGATTGCACGTCGAGCGGTGGGCCCTCGAGCCAGGAGGCGAAGGAAGGTGAGGCAACGAGGCCGTTGAGACGCATGGCGAGCTTGGTCCGTTCCTTCTTGGGGAAGAAGGTGTCGAGGTCGAATACCCCGAGTTTGCGGAGCGGCGGCTCCTGCACCTGGCCGATCAGTGTCGCCAGGTCGAGGCTCCGTCCCTCCCTCCACGCCTTCTCGATGATGTTGGCCAGCAGGATGTGCTCGGGGCTGGCGATCGGATCGGCCTGGATCCCCGCCAGCACGAGCAGGCTCGAGACGAAACCTTCGATCTCGTCGCGGCCGGTCTCGGCGTCGATGTCCCAGTCGATGGTCGGGGCGGCGAGGGAACCGACGATGTTGAGTGGTATCCCGGCGGTCGAACCGGGCGTGTAGATCGAGAAGCCCGCCCCTGCACCGAGCGCCAGCATCCGGTCGGCGCCGATTTCCCAGCCGGCCAGGCCGTTCTTCCATAGATTGGCGGTGTCGGTTGCCAGCTCGTCGGGGGTGATCTCTTTGCGGCGGGCCTCCCCCTCGTCGATCCACGGGCGGAAATCCGACGGCCGGAACTGCGGGAAGTTGAGCAGCAGGTTGCCCATGTCCCCCTTGGGGTCGATGATCAGCGCCGGGATTCCAGAGAGAAGCGCCTCTTCGAGCGTCACGATGCCGAGGCCGGTCTTGCCCGATCCTGTCATTCCGACGATGACGCCGTGCGTCGTCAGATGGTGGGATTCGTAAAGAACCTGATTGCCGTCCCGCTCGCCCGTGCTGGGATCGAGCGTGCCCCCCAGAAACAGCTCGCCTCTGCCCACTTCGACCACTCCGGCTCCTCGCTCGTTGTGTCGGGATTGTATCCGGACGCGGAGAGGCGGCCCATCGGGCCGCCTCATTCGCGCTCACGTGCCGGAGGGTTATGGAGTCGGGACGGCGAGAATC